>JANODW010000207.1:0-9521 GCA_031412875.1 Pirellula sp.
CGTTTGGAAGGCGATTCCATGTCGGCAATGCTCTCCGACATGCGACTCCATCACGATGGGTATCGAAAAGCGATAGTCAACGAGCCACGGGGTTCCGAAGTTATGGTGGGTGCCTATTTGACTCCCCCGCGAGATCCAGCCAACCATTGCGGCATCCTCTTCTTTAACAACGTTGGATACCTCGGCATGTGCGGGCATGGAACGATCGGCGTTGTAGCAACACTCGCTTATATGGGCAAGATCGAACCAGGAGTGCATCGCTTCGAAACCGTTGCAGGAACCGTGGAGGCAACACTGCACCACGATTCAACCGTCTCGATCGAAAACGTTCCCAGTTTTCGATCGCATTCCGGTGTGGAGCTCGCTTTGGACCACATTGGACTATTCAAAGCGGATATTGCCTATTCAGGAAATTGGTTTTGCTTGGTCAACGCTCCTGGACCAGCCGGGTTAGATAGGCCGGTTGCGGAACTTCTCGATCTGACAAGCCGAATCCTGGCGTGTTGCCGCGAACAATTTCCAGAGGTGGATCATGTGGAATTGTTTGGCCCACCAAAAAGTTCAAACGCAAACTCCCGAAGTTTTGTTTTGTGCCCTGGAGGCATGTACGACCGCTCTCCATGCGGGACAGGTACGAGCGCGAAACTCGCATGTTTGGCAGCCGACGATAAACTTGCAGAAGGGGAGTTATGGATCCAAGAAAGCATCATCGGCAGCACTTTTCAATCGTCCTACCGATGGTTGGATCGTTCCACGGGACGAGTGTCACCAAGGATCACGGGACGAGCTTTCGTCAACGCGGATGTCCAAGCCATCATCGATCCAGACGACCCATTTGCTTGGGGACTCCCCGTGCTATAGAGGGGCGTCAACGAGCGATGGACGGAGAACTATTTTTCACGATCGATGCAACGCATTCGCTCGGCTACCACCGCTGAGTCGCTTGGGCCGTTCGCAGAATCTCGCTGGCTTCTTCGCTCAGTCCATACTGGTTGTCCGGCTGATTCAGTTCCAGAAAGAGGATGTACTTGGAATGGTCGGCCCCTGCGTAGATGATCGGGGCCGGCGCCACATGCATTACACTGGTGATGCGATTGTTCCATCGGGTCGTAAAAAGTTGGCCGCCCAAGCTTTGCTCAGGCCTGAGTTGATAGTACTGAACCATCAAGTTGGCAAGCGTTGTGGGATCGCCAGTCAAACCGTGCAAATGGATCCGCTTGAGAACATGGCTGGCGTCAAAGTAATACGTAAGCGAGCCGGCGATGTCTTTGGGTTGGGTTCCGGTGATCAATGGCACTCGCAACCCATCCATTTTTACATTCGACGTCACCGTCGTCACCCTCGCAAACCTCTGCGGAAGCCACCCCGGAACAATGTCAAAACGCAGCACCTCGCGGAGGTCAGGAACCGTTCCACCTCCGATGGCGACGTTGGGCTGCTGCTGGATTTGCCCAAGGGTGGGGCTGCCAAGAGTATAGTCCCAAAGCTGGTCGGTCCTGCCCGGGACAACGTTCGCGGTACCCACCCGTGCCTCCATCAAGGGATTGGGGTAGGAGATAGACGGGGACTGGGATTGCGGCCATGAGCCCGCGGGAGCCATCGACGTTGGCGGTCCGATCGGCTGAACGGTTACCGGCCCATAGACAGTCGATACGATTTGCCCGTTCGTTGGAGCATAAGCGTTCGAATGGTATGCACCTGAATTGGAGACGCCCGGATTATAGGTGCCCGGATTATAGGCTCCAGAACTAGATGCGCCCGAATTAGATGCGATGGAACCGGGGCTGTTCGGCGCCGCGCTGCTTGCGGCGTACGCATTGACGTTTCGGTTCGCATCCGATGGACCCCAAGCAGCAGACTGCATCCCGGAAGGCATCACGCTATCCGCATTCAACGAAAACGGATCGCGCGACGAATCGGAGTTGGGCAGGTTTGCCGAGTTGCTGTAAGCCCCGTTGGTGGTTTGGGCTAAACGCCCCATCAACGATTGCCGAAGCTGGGTGCCTACCT
Source organism: Pirellula sp. (assembly GCA_031412875.1). Classification (GTDB taxonomy): domain Bacteria; phylum Planctomycetota; class Planctomycetia; order Pirellulales; family Pirellulaceae; genus JBKCUI01. Next base: position 2,011 of record JANODW010000207.1, read on the forward strand.
CGGTTTCAAAGGCTGCGTAAGGACCACCAACAGCAGTCCCAAGGATGGCAACGATACCGAGCGGTTTTTGTAGAATATTGGATAGCATTGGATGTCTTGCGGCTAAGCACATCCATGTGCGTCAACAGTGGGGGACGAGTTGCAATTGTCGGTATCGATTCCCTCGCCCGTTGCGCTTGAACATAACTTAGCGCATTGTGATCGCGATAACCAATATCGAGTCGGTAGCAACAATTGCACCGGCTATCCGAGCCACGAGGGCTGTGCGGGCTTCGAGGGCTCAAGCCCATCATTAGCCCAACCCAGCTCGATCGACGCCCACCAAGTCTCGACGCCCACCAAGCATCGAGGCCAACCAAGACTAGCCACGCCCCTCAACCACCGTAGCCGCTGTACCGTTTGAGACCACGTCGATAAATGACGCGCGACATGACATAAAAGAACAGGGTCCAACCGACCAGCATTGCCATATCGATCGCTAGCGCCGTGCCCTGCACCTTTCCAAGGAACACCGCCGCCGGAAAATACGCGAGGTACTTGAATGGCAAGACTCCGATAATGGCTCGGCTGTAAGGTTCCTTGATAAGTTCGAGAGGAAACATATGCCCAGATAAAAAAAACTGGAAAAGCATGTAAACAAAAAGCAACGATGAGACTTCGAGCATCCAAAATCCGACCAATCCGATGCACGCTTCCAAATAAAAGCCCAACGCGAAACTTAAAAACAAGCTCGCTACAAAGAGGAGCCAAGTGATGAGATCGGGAGAGCCGAGGGTGAAGTAGTGACGGCAAAGATAAAATACGAGGATGAACGGCACGGTGGCAATGACGTAGTACGCGATCTTGTGCGCGACTCGGGACCAGAAAAGAAAGCTGATCAGGTCGACGGGCTGGACCAGGAATTTCTTAATTTCGCCATCGCGGATTTTGGTCGCGATGCTGGAGGACAGGCCCGGCATAGACGAAAACGCACGCCCCAACATGGTCAGCAAATAATAGGCAACAATGTCTTGAAAAGAGTAGCCTGTGAGTCGGGCAGCGTTCGGGTCCTCTGGATTGATCGCTTGAAAAATTGCCCACCACAAGAATATCTGCGTGATGATGGGCAAGAATCGCATGAGTGTTCCGAGAACAAAATCGCCTCGGTACGCAAGCCGTTCCGCTAAAGAGATCCTCAAAATCATCCAACGGGTATTGATCGCATCCCGAAAAGGCTTTTTAGACGCAGCGGTTTCTTTCATCGTTGGTTTGCAACCATTGGGTCAACGTCGCTGTTGTCTTGCGAAACGTGGGTAAATAGTTTGGCGATGGTCTCTTCCAATGGAGGATCTTCGACAGCAATGTCGTCGATTTGATAATTGCTCAGGATTTCGCCGAGAGCTTTGGAAACTTCGTTGCGTGGACATCGGAAGGAGACGCGGGGTAGGGCAACTTTTTCCAATTTGCCATACTGAGCGAGGCCTGCATCGGACTGACCGATGGCGAGTTGCAGCGTGATGATTTTGTCGCCGGAAAAACCGTCCACTATCCCGCTGAGCGATCCGTCATACTGAATCTGCCCCTGCGCGATGACCACGACCCGTTTGCAAAGGGCGGCGATATCTTTCATGTAGTGGCTGGTGAGCAAAATCGTGATGCCTCGCTCCTCTTGGTAGTACTTCAGGAATTGTTGGATGTTGTGCTGCGCGATGACGTCCAGTCCGATAGTGGGCTCATCGAGAAACAATACTTCGGGACGGTGTAGCAACGCGGCGATCAATTCCATTTTCATGCGTTCCCCGAGCGACAGCTCGCGAACGGGCCGCCCCAACAGTTCTTGGACGGTCAACAAGCTCGTCAGTTCGTCCAAAGTTTTTTTGAATTGCTCCGAGTCCACCTGATAGATTTGCTGGTGGAGCCGAAACGACTCTTGCGCGGGCAAGTCCCACCAGAGCTGGTTCTTTTGCCCCATGACCAAAGCGAACCGGCGACGGTATTCCAAGCTGCGGTCCCAAGGGACATAACCCATCACCGAAGCGGTTCCGCTGGTCGGATAGATCACGCCAGAAAGAAGTTTCAGCGTGGTTGTCTTGCCAGCTCCATTGGGTCCCAAGAAGGCGACAAACTCGCCGGCTTCGACGCGCAATGAAATCTCCTTTACCGCTGCGACGTCTTTGTAGTCGCGATGCCAGAGCCCACGAAGCGCTTCTCGCAGCCCTTCTTTCTTTTGGTAAACGCGATACGATTTTGCAAGCTGATCGATTTGGATGATTGACATGCTGGTAGTATAGCCAGAATCGACGTTTTCTAAACCCTTCCTTGGCTCTGCTTCCATGCGGGCGCTCAAGATTCGACGCACCGAATGCCTGCTCACGTGGAATTGGCCATGGTTTTGAGGGTTGAGTCTGTGTAAAATGAGTTACTCTATCCTCCTATTTCCCGCCTCCTTTTTTTCGCTTACCGTATGGTTGTTCAAGATGCGAAATGCTCTTCCTGACGGATCTTTGTCGCCACGATGCCCGCTGACGCGGCGGCAAGTTCTTTCGCGAGCTGGTCTGGGATTTGGAGCGTTGGCTCTCCGGGGAATGCTGAGCGAGTCCGGACACTCGGGCGAGATCGATCAGATCAATCCGCTCGCTCCTAAACCGCCGCATTTTGCGCCCAAAGCAAAACGGGTCATCCATATTTTCGCAAACGGGGGACCCTCTCACTTAGATACCTTCGACAACAAACCCGCACTCACTAAGTACGCTGGACAGAGCATTCCGGGCGAGACGCCTAGGACCGAACGCCCCACGGGCACGCTCTATCCAACCCCCTTTAAATTCGATCGATACGGTCAGTCGGGACTGGAGATCAGCGAACTCTTTTCCAAGACGGCGCAGCATGCCGACGATCTGTGCGTGATCCGTTCCATGCATGCCAACGTCCCGAATCACGAACCCTCGCTGTTGCTGATGAATACCGGCGAAGCTCGATTGGTGCGCCCCAGCATGGGCTCATGGCTCACCTACGGGCTCGGAACCGAGAATCAAAATTTGCCAGCATTCATCGCCATGTGCCCAGGCGGATACCCCATTCAAGAGTCGCAAAACTGGCAGTCTGGTTTTTTGCCCGGTATCTTTCAGGGAACCTATATCGATACCAAACATAAATCGATCGACAAACTCATCGAACACATCGTTAACAAAAGTCTCAGCCGCGAACAGCAGCGCGCTCAACTCGACTTTATTCAAACCATGAACCAAGAGCATCGCAGTTCGCGTCAAGGGGACGCAATGCTCGATGCAAGGATCCAATCGTTTGAACTCGCTTACCGCATGCAGGGCGAAGCGGCCGAGATTTTTGATGTCAATCGAGAACCCAAACATGTGCTCGATATGTATGGGCCCGGAGTCCAAGCGCGCCAACTGCTCATCGCCAGACGACTGCTCGAACACGGAGTACGCTACATCCAAGTTTGGCACGGGCAGGGTCAGCCGTGGGATAGCCACGATCATATCGAGCGCGAACACCGCAAGCTGGCCGGCGAATCCGATCAAGGAATCGCCGCCCTCCTCACGGATCTCAAGCAAAGAGGAATGCTCGAGGATACCTTGGTCATCTGGGGTGGCGAATTCGGCCGGACCCCGACCGTCGAACTGCCAAAGCAAGGGTCCAACCAAGGAACGATGACCGGCCGCGACCACAACCATTACGGTTTCACCATGTGGCTCGCGGGAGGTGGTGTTAAAGGGGGATACGTGCACGGCGCGACCGATGAATTTGGGTTCAAAGCCGTCGAGAACCGAATGCATGTGCATGATCTGCACGCTTCAATCATGCACTTGATGGGATTCGACCACGAAAAACTGACCTACCGATGGGCCGGCCGTGATTTTCGTTTGACGGATGTCCACGGCAAAGTCGTTCATGAAATCATGGCCTAAGGCATCCAGACAACTTGGGAAGCCATACGAGATTTCAAAAAGGCGAAATTTAAATGGGATGCAGCTTTGTGGTGGCCGACAGCGCTTTGTGTTACTCTATAGGCGGCAAACGCCCCCTGTTTGCTCAGTTGTTCGAAGAGCCCTTCCTCCCTCCCTCTTTAACTCCGATCCCCGCCTGCCCAATGCCATTCATACTCCTGTCGAAAGCGATGCTCCTAGGTTCCAAACGCGGCGGTTGGATATGCTGGATGTTGCTTTTGTTGCTGGTCGGTGGCAACGGCAATCTGCGAGCCGAGGTTGGAGACTTTGGCGCGATCGGTGAACTGCTGAACAGTTCCTGCAAAGATTGCCATTCAGGCACCAAGCCCTCCGGTGATTTCTCGCTCGACAAGTTGGATCTGCCGCGAGCGGACAATGTATCTGGAGAGAGCAGCGACTGGGAGAGAATTTTACGGCGATTGCGAGCGGGGCAAATGCCGCCTCCGGATGCGGAGAGACCGAGCGAAGCGCTCTATACCAGTGCAACGAAGGCAATTGAGGAATGGCTAGCAACCGCGAGCCATCAATTTCCGTATGCTGGGCGACCCGACTCGCTTCGACGTTTGAATAGGACCGAGTATCAAAATGCTATCCGGGACTTGCTACAGGTTACAATCGATGCCAGCTCGCTTCTGCCTCGCGATGAGTCGAGCCAAGGATTCGATAACATCACCGTTGGCGAACTCTCGCCCACGCTGTTGAGCCGTTATTTGAGCGCCGCTCAAACGGTTGCTCGAATTGCGCTTGGGCGAGAAGGGATCGGACCGATGGGGATCAATGTTCGCGTCCCGGCCGACCGCACACAAGAGTCGCATGTGGAAGGCTTGCCGCTGGGGACGCGTGGCGGCGTGTGGGTCGAGCATACATTCCCACGCGATGGAACCTATGAATTTCAAATGCGACTGACCCGCGATCGCGACGAAATTGTCGAGGGGCTAACGCGAAAGCACGCGATCGATTTGCTGGTGGATCGCGAAGCCAAACACAGGTTTACGATCGAGCCACCTCCGAACCCAGGGGACTTCACCCACGTCGATGCTCATTTAAAGACTCGGATCCATTTGAGCGCGGGCAAGCATTCGATTGGAGTTGCGTTTGCGCAATCGGGATCCTCGTTGATAGAGACAAAGCGTCAGCCGTTCGACGTCGCTTACAATCGGCATAGGCATCCACGGGTCAATCCGGCCCTTTTTGAATTGGCGATCGTGGGACCATTCGGTTCGGCAACGCCCGGGAATTCTGCAAGTCGAAAAGCGATCTTGGAAAGTGAGACAATTCCAGTTGCTGGATGGGATGCGGCCAACGCAAATCCAATAGCCAAACGCATCCTGAGCCGCCTGGCACGCAAAGCCTTTCGGCGTCCGGTCGTCGAGCAGGATATCGAATCGGCCATGTGGTTCTTTGAAGAAGCCTACCGCGAAGGGGGCTTCGACGCTGGCTTAGAATCGGCCATAACGTCTCTGCTCGTCAATCCGAACTTCTTGTTTCGTGTGGAAGAACAACCCAGCGCGGCTCCATTGGGGATTCCCTATCCGGTCAGCGATATCGAGTTAGCATCCCGTTTGTCTTTTTTCCTATGGAGCAGCATTCCCGACGATCGTCTCCTATCCTTGGCGGAAAGTGGAGAACTGCATCGTTCCGAGGTGTTAGACGCAGAAGTGAATCGGATGCTCAGCGATCCGCGTTCCAGCGCGTTGGTGACCAATTTTGGCGCGCAATGGCTGTATCTTCGTAACCTCGATGCGATCACGCCCGATCTTCGACTGTATCCCGACTTCGACGACAACCTTCGACAAGCCTTTCGCCAGGAGACGGAATTATTGATGCTCGACATTCTCCGAAACGATCGCAATGTCCTGGAGCTGATTCGATCGGATTTCACGTTTCTCAATCAAAGGTTGGCAAAACACTACGGGATTTCCAATGTGATAGGAAGCCACTTTCGGAGAGTGGATTTGCCCTCGCAAAGCCCTCGCGGTGGGATTCTGCGGCACGGGAGTGTATTGACGGTGACCTCGTACGCGACGCGAACCTCGCCCACCATCCGCGGGAACTGGATTCTGGAAAACATCATCGGTACCCCTCCGCCACCCCCTCCGCCTAATATCCCAGCCTTGAAAGACAAACAAGAAACACAAGGCAAATCGTTGCGAGAACGTTTGGCAATGCACCGCTCGGATGCAGCCTGCGCTTCGTGCCATAATTTGATGGACCCGGTGGGTTTTGCGCTCGATAATTACGATGCGCTGGGACGGTGGAGAAATTTCGATGACGGCCAACCGTTGGATACGGCCGGTATCATGCCCGACGGTTCCCAAGTCCACGACGCGGCAACTTTGGAGGAGAGCATTTTGAAGCGTCCCAAGGTTTTCGTGGGTACACTGGCTGAGAAACTGATGACGTTCGCTTTGGGACGCGGTGTCGAGCATCGCGATGGTCCCGAGATCAGAAAAATTGTAGATTATGCAGACAAACAGAACTTTCGATTTTCGTCGATTGTTCATGGAATCGTTACGAGCAAACCGTTCTTGATGAGGGACCCTGAATGAGCATTTTCAAAAAAGCACTTTCTAGAAGAACTGTTTTGCGAGGGACCGGGGCTGCGCTCGCACTGCCTCTGCTCGACGCAATGATTCCAGCGATGACCGCCGTCGCGGCCACTCCGGCCGCCGCTCAACAGTTGCGGCGAATTGGATACATCTACATTCCGATGGGTTGCAATCCCAAAGAATGGTTGCCAACCGGGAAAGATTTGGAAACCCTCCCATCGACCCTCTCTCCCCTCGAAGCGGTCAAGTCGCACGTGACGGTTCTAAGTGGGATGGATCTAAAGAATGCTTACCCTGGTTCGCACGCGACTTCCAATTCTGCCTTCCTCAGTGCCGCAAGAGCCAAATTGACCGAGAGCACCGACTATTATCTCGGTACCACCGTCGACCAAATTGCGGCCAAACAAATAGGCCAGTCGACCCAGCTACCCTCGCTCGAACTGTCGATGGACCTGCTTTCCACCGTCGGACAATGCGACAACGGATACGCGTGTGTCTATCAAAACAATTTGTCTTGGTCGACGCCCAGCACACCGCTCCCCGCAGAAGCCCATCCGCGTCTCGTTTTTGAAAGCCTCTTTGGAGAAGGCGGTACGCCGGAACAACGCCGCGAAGCTCTTAAAAAACGGGCGAGCTTGCTGGATTCTGTGACCAAAGAAATCAAACGGCTCAAGCTGCGAGTCGGTCCATCGGATCGCAATAAAATCGACGGGTACCTGGAGAACATTCGAGACGTAGAACGACGCATCCAACAAGCCGAATCATCCGTGAAGGACAACCCACTGCCTGATCTCGATAGACCGATAGGCGTTCCGGTTGCGTATGCCGATCACGCGAGATTGATGTTCGATCTGCAGTTGTTAGCCTACCAAGGGGACATCACCCGAGTGACGACGTTCCAATTGGCCCGCGAGGCCAGCAATCGCACTTATCCGGAGATCGGTGTGCCCGATCCGCACCACCCCATTACGCACCATGCGAAAGACCCAGAGAAGCTTGCTAAAATCGCAAAAAT
>JANODW010000208.1:0-7353 GCA_031412875.1 Pirellula sp.
AAGCCATAGTAGGGGCTATTGTAGATCACGGAGGGCAAATCAACACTTGCAGCAAGGATATCTGCGAAGTGAGCTCGCTGTGCGGCGACCGAGATACCTCTTGAAAGGACGCGAGGAATGACCATCAAGCCGGCGGCTCCCACGCTCTTTGCATGGGCAGCATGTGCGGCGGCAATCCGGGGGCTCTGCGCTCCCGTACCGACGATGACGGGAATGCCTGCCGAAGCAAGACGCCGCACTCCTTCTTGGCGTTGAGCGTCGGTCAACAAAGGCCAGTCCCCCATCGAACCGCAGTAGACGACCGCTCGCATTCCCAGGTCAACGAGTTCCTTGGCTTTGGTTACCAGCAAATCGAATAGAGGTTCTCCATTAGCAGAGCACGGTGTCATTAGTGCAGGAATACAGCCAGTGAAAATACCGGGGTTGCTCTTCATGTCTTGGTTCACTAGCCGCTTACGATTACTTTGATATCACACACATAGCGTGGCACACGAGCGCCCTATCTTAGCGAGCGACCAAGCGAAATCAACCCGATCGCGTGCGTTCGTCCCGTTAAGGCGAGCGGCAGGATCATTACTACCGTAGGATGGGACCGTTGTCCCGTCCGTTCTTTCGTTCGGAACAATGGTCCCAAACTACGGCTGGGTCGTTTCAGCCTGCCGCTCGCCTAAAGACACTCATTCAATGCCATCGTGTGATGCCCCCCTTGCGTTTTCCCATGCGGTCAAAATATTCTTGCCATCAAGCGTGACCTCGATGGATTTAGCCTTTCGAAGCAATTCCAGTGACTCCGGGGACAGTCTTGTTGTATCGAGCGAAATGGAATGGACCTGCGGGCCCATGCACTTCGAAATCACTTTATCCACATACTTGCAATCATAGAACCCAATGGAGACTAAGTTCCTGAGTTCTTCCAGCTTAGCGCTGTCAATATCGCGAAACGAAACACCGGAAAAGGTAACGCTTGCAAGATTCCGTACGCAATCCGCATCGTCGGCGAGCTTATCGAGCAGGGTGAGGTCCGATATCGCGGTCGATGATCTCCCTTCTTTGATAAGTCGAAATGGCTCGTGGATTGTTAGTCGCTGAATTTCAAATACTGCCCGTTGTTGACTCAGTCGATGGTGCTTGGCAGTATTTAGGATGCAATAAGCAAGGAAGAAGATTCCCACGCAGCCGAACAGTGATTTCAGAATCGTTCGCATTGCCTTTTCTCGTGCATCGTACATCTTTTTGTCCTCCGTTATTAACTTGCTGGGTTCGAGTAAGGTAGCGAGAAACCTAACGATCCATCGGGCAAGCCGATGGTTTTTGTGTTCAGAGAAGTCGCTTCCGGCAGAAGCGACCTACGGACTATTGACGTCGCGGTGCACCGTGTTCGCTTGTAGAGTTGGCGTGATTTAGAAATGTTGCGAGCCGTTTTGCGGAGGAACTGAGCGCGAGATGGTTTAGCTCCGAGAGACTGGCCCATTGCTTTTCAACCGTCGTGCTCCATTTGCCGGTTTGCGTGGCATCGATTTCCGCTTCGTAGCATTGGAGCGTGATTCGATAGCGTGTTACCGCATGCTTGAGGTCATGAATCTTGCCCCCGATCAATAACGACTTGCCGAATCGCTCGCGAAATTGGAGGGCGGCGCTATTGGTTTCATCGCGAGCCGCTTTGCACGGGGTCACGTCAAAGCGTGGAAAATCCCACAGGCCTGCCCAGCGTTCGTTTTCGGCGCAGCGACGGATCAAGATCCGTTCGTTGCGATCTCGAATCACCAGTGCAACCTCGCGCAGTTCGCTGTAAACTTTTGGGCGATTTGGAACCGGTATGGTTGCTTGCGATCCGGATGCAAAGGTCGGACACATTTTTTGGAACGGGCAAATCAGGCAATGAGGATTTTTTGGTATGCAGATTTGCGATCCAATATCCGTTAGCGATTGATTCAGGACGCCGCTGCCAGAGTTTGGGGGCAATATGCTTTCGGCAAAGGACCAGAGTTGCGACTGGCCCTCTTTGGAGCCGATCTCATGTCGCAGATGCAGCAAGCGTGCGTAAAGGCGCTGCGTATTTGCCTCGACAATCGGATGCCGTTGGTCTAAGGAGAACGAAAGGATGGCGCCGGCGGTATACCGACCCACACCAGGCAGCGCGAGAACATCTGCGAAATCGATCGGGAAGACTCCCCCATGGTCCGATAGCACGACATTGGCAGCTTCGTGCATTTGCCGTGCACGTCGATAGTAACCGAGCCCGGCCCAGTGGCGATAGACATCGTCCAGCGAAGCCAGTGCAAGCGATTTGACGGTTGGAAACGACTGAAGAAAACGCTGGTAATAGGGGATCACCGTCGCAACCTGTGTTTGTTGCAACATGATCTCGCTGACCCAAGTGGCATAGGGATCGTTCGTGTCTCGCCAAGGCAAACTGCGTCCATTCGCCAAATACCATTGCTTTGCAAGGCGACGCAGTCGCGCGAAATCTTTCTTCGTCCACGCGGAAAACTCGCCTGCCATTATCGGTCTCGACTAGAATCGCGTTTGCCGAGCGTCACCTCAATCTTTTCGCGGATTGCTTCATTCTTGAGCGGTTCGGCTTGATCGTCTGGTTTCCAACGGGGGACGCCCCCCGGCCCGAAACCACCCGGCCCGAATCCGCCCGGCCCGAATCCGCCTCCTCCCAATCTCCTTTGCTGCGAGTCTTGCATCGGACGGCGTTCGACCTCGATCGTAACGGTTTCGCCGTCTGAAAACTTCGCCAACTCTCTTCTCAAGTCCTCGAAAAAAGAGATTGGTATTCCGTTTACCGAGAGCATTTTGTCCCCGCGACGCAGTCCATCGCGATCGGCTGCGCCTCCGTTGACGACACCGTCAATGACCGTCGAATTGCCAAACGCCCTGACCCCTAAAAATCCGCCGCGAGAGACGAAGAGGTCCACTCCATCCAACCGGGACTTGAGCGTTTGGATCCCGTTCTGGGTCAATTGGGTTCCGAAAAGATAGAGGTTTCCCCAGACCGGCAAGCTGATCAACGTATTGACCGCCTCGTCACCCATGGGGGAATATACGATTTCCAATAGGTCTAAATCGGGCGCATCTCGTAGGACCAGCAAGTCTTCGGCAGTGAGTTCTGTTTCAATCAACTGAAGCTTCTTTAAGTTTGGAAGCTGGATGACCTGTTGCAGGACTCTGCGATCGATACGCGGTCCTTCGAGCCTTGCAAAGGAGACGTTGGTAAGCCACTTCAAGCAGACCAAGTCGTCGGCGTCCCCAGAAAACTGGCGATCGATCACGAGTGGCTGCTGTATGAATGGGCTACTGCTCATCACTTGCAATTCGCGATCGCGCAATGGGATTCGACAGGTCCTCAGGAGGTTGACTGCCAAATCGCGTTGCTCCGCACCGATGACCCGAAGTATTTTTTCGGCGCGAAGCGACTTACTGGTGGTTCTCGAACTTGCCAAATCGTTCAGCGCCTCAAACGCGAGCTTGCCGGACTCGCTATATGGATCCACGGCGATGGCCGATAGGAACTGCAATAATCGCTCTGCTTTTTCGCCGGTCGCGTCGCCGATGGCGTCGATGACCAGCGGTATCGATGCTGCCTTTCGCTTGCCGAGATTCAGGGTTGCCAACTGCCGCTGCGAGTAGTCTTGTGAGTCAAGATCCTTGATCCAGGCACGCAGTTCTTGCGCGGTGGCATTGGGTTCATCGTCATCGTCCGTTACCAAAGCAAAGGCCGGCGGGGGAACCAAAAGGGCAAGCATGAGAAATGCAGTCAGGTGGTTTACGCAAAAATTACGCATTCGACGGCTTGTCCGATGGCGGTTCATTGGGACACAATGCGTCCAGGGCGAGTGGGATGGTTCAACCATTTTCAGATACATGCCGCGTTTTTCACCTCTTGGAACTTATTGAAAGCTCCGATGGAACACAGTTTTATAGCTTGGGCTAAGCAACGAGCTGCTCGGCTGCCCAAGGTCAAGTTGGGGATAGGCGACGATTGCGCTTTGATGGGATCAGAATCTGTGAATTCTGCTGAATCCGATCTTGCGATCACAACCGACTCATTATGCGATGGAACACACTTCATTCTAACCGAATGTGGGGCGCAAGCGGCAGGGAGAAAATTGATCGCAGTCAACTTAAGCGATTTAGCGAGCATGTCGGCGACACCGATCTCGGTTTTCCTTTCGCTTTGCCTACCGAAAGAAAACGCAGGGGATATTGCAGCGGGGGTGTTTGAGGGAGTTCATGAGCTGGCGGAAAAATACGGTGTTGCGATCGCGGGTGGCGACACCAATGTTTGGGACGGGCCGCTCGTACTCCATATGACCGCTATGGGAAAAGTCCCTGTTGGGGGCGGTTGGCTGCGTAGCGGTGCGTCTGCAGGCGATGCGATTGTCGTTTCTGGAAAACTCGGCGGTAGCATCCTGGGCAAGCACTTGTCATTCGAACCTCGCCTCGCCTTGGCTGCGGAACTCCGTCGGCTGGGAGGTGTCGTCGCTGCGACGGACATTAGCGATGGGCTAGGAATCGACCTGCTGAACATGGTTGTTGCCAGCAAATGCGGGGCGGAAGTATGGTTGGATCAAGTACCGATCAGCGACGAAGCCCACCTTTGCGCGAAAAAGTCCGGTCGCACGCCCTTGGAGCACGCGTTAGGGGACGGCGAGGATTTTGAATTATTGATGGCTATCCCACACGCGATTTTGGACCGCTTGCCAGCCGAGGTGGCGGGCGTACCTCTGACCAAAATTGGAACGTTTGTGACGCGTACGGGGCTTTGGTCCAAGGACAAGTCGGGCGTCAAGCAGTTGGCAGCTCGCGGCTACGTCCACGGTTAGAGCGACTGCTTTGCGGTTGCATTTTAGCATGACCTGCATCTGCTCTTAACGTTATATTCATCTCTTCTTAACACATGCCGAATAGTCTTCTGCGAGGAAAGAATAACTGATGTCACTGCATTTGAGCCAAGACTTAAACGAAGCGCACAATTCGCTACTCAAACTATCGGGTAGCGTGGAGGACATGATTGCGTCTGCCGTGCGGTCGTTGGTTGAGCGGCAAGGGGCATTGGCCGCGGAGATTATTGAGCGAGACAGTCATATCGATAGGAGCGAAGTGCGAATCGAGGAGGATTGCCTCAAGATGCTCGCGCTCCATCAGCCCGTCGCCGCAGACCTGCGCCGAATCACCACAATGATGAAGATCAACAACGACCTCGAAAGAATTGCAGATCTTGCGTGCAATATTGCTCAGCGGGCAGACAGTTTGTGCCCGCATCCCGAATTCCCCATCCCTCCGGGCATCAATGAAATGGCGTTGATGACGACATCGATGGTCCGCCGCAGCCTCGATTCGTTCGTGCACAGGAACACCGAACAAGCGCATCAAGTCATCAAAGAGGACGATCGGGTCGACGCCAAGAATGTAGAAGTGATCGAAACGCTCAATTCCCTCATGTCTCGCGACAACACTCAAATCACAGCCGCCATGCACTGCTTTTCGGTGTCGCGTCATCTCGAGCAGATCGCCGATCATGCCGTCAGCATCGCAGAGGACATCATTTACATGGTGGATGGCGTGATTGTTCGACATCGTCAAATTCTCCAAAGATCCAACGCTACGTAGTTCGATGTTCCTTACTCGCAAGCAACCCTTCGATGCCAAAACGAAAAATACTCGTCGTAGAAGATGATCGAGCGCTCTCCGAGATCTTGGTCTACAATCTGGAAAAGGCTGGATACGAAGTACTCAAAGCTATGGATGGTCGGGACGGATTGAATCAAGCGCAATTGCGACTGCCCGAAATCATATTGCTGGATGTGATGCTGCCCGTGATGGATGGAGTCGAGGTGTGCCGGCGACTCCGAGCCGCCCCGGAAACAACCTCGGCAACCATTATCATGCTGACCGCCAAGTCAGAAGAGTCGGACCAATTGATCGGATTTTCGGTGGGTGCCGACGACTACGTCACCAAACCCTTTAGCGTCCGGGTGCTACTGGAAAGGATCAAGGCTCTCACACGTCGCAAATCGAAACCGCACGAGGAAGACTCGGAGACGGTGGCGCTCTTTGGAATCATGCTCGATCGACGACGCTACCGTGTGACGGTCGATGAGCAAAATGTCGATTTGACCAAAAGCGAATTCAAATTGCTCGACACGTTGATTCGTCAACCCGGCAGGGCGTTTGACCGGTCGGAGTTGATCGACTCGGCCCTCGGTGAGGACACGCTGGTTTTGGAGCGAACCATCGACGTGCATATCCGAGCTTTGCGCAAAAAGATCGGCGAGAAAGCGGACGCAATTGAGACAGTCCGCGGGGTCGGTTACCGTTTTCGCGAAGCCTAAAGTGGCTTACCAATCGGGCAGCAAGGCGTAGCGAACGTTTGTTTATTCAGTGGCTTATAGAGACATACCGCTTGAGCTTGAGGCGCTACCCGATTTTTTGCTGCAAATACTCGGCTGGCGCCTCGGGCTCAAGTTTCAACGCATTGTTGACCCGAAGTACTCCTACCCACATGCTTCGCTACTCACCGACGGTTCCTTCACTGGAAATACTCCTCGGTCGGAAAAGCCGATTCAGAATAGTTCTAGCCTGACGGGAGTTGCATCGCGAAAGATAATGCACACCTCTCCGTTCGTATTCGTAGTGGCATTGGTAATCGATCGCTTGTTATCGAGTACGAGTACGAGTACGGGTACGGGTACGGGTACGATTACGGGTACGGGTACGGGTACGGGTACGAGTACGGGTACCATCGCAGGCGATTTAGGGCGAGTGCTCGTTAAATCGAACTGCGCATTTCAGGTAGTTTTCGGGCCGCCGCTCTGCTGTAGAAAGGTTTACCAGCGTAGCAAGCTGGTACCCCAGGATAATCCGGCCCCAAAGCCGCAAAGCAACACGATATCGCCTCGCTTGATGAGCCCCTGACGGTTCGCATCATCGAGCGCCATCGGTATGCTCGCTGCCGATGTGTTTCCATACTTGTCTAAGTTGACATAAACTTTGTCGCGACAAATTCCGAAATGCTCGACCGCCGCGTCGATGATGCGGATGTTGGCTTGATGCAAAATAACCAAATCCACGTCGGAGGGGGTCAAACCTGCGGCCGACAAAACATCTCGCGAGCTGTCGGCGACAACTCGAACGGCCCATTTGAAAACAGTCCTACCGTCCATGCTCAAGTACTGGCGTCCGCTGCCTAGGGAATCCAAAGTGATCGGTTCACGCGAACCCCCAGCGCGAACACACAAGGCATCGGTATCTCCCTCCGACCCCAAAGTAAAACTGATCAGGCCGTTCGGTTCCGCATCCGCTACTGCGCAGGGTTGTAACAACGCGGCCCCAGCGCCATCGCCA
>JANODW010000209.1:0-3256 GCA_031412875.1 Pirellula sp.
ATCGCCGTGACGATGGCAGCATCGGTTGGGTCGAGCCCCTTTGCTTCGGTGTCGGATGCGTCCGATCCATCCGGACGATTTTGGGCGTTCGCTTTCCCGGTTGGGAAGGTCGCGACAAAGCCAGCCAGTCTTTTTCGAAAGAATGCAACGACGGCTAGGATCGCCCCTAATTGGATGAAAACAGCGAACATCTTCCAAAAACTATTTGTCCGGTCAACGCCCAAGAATTCTTGTGCGATGATGATATGCGCGGTGGAGCTAACAGGCAGGAATTCCGTGAGTCCCTCCACGATCCCTTGAACAATGGCTTGGACGAGTTCAGTCATGAATGGCTTTGATGCGTGGTGAGTGAAGGTGGAGAAAAGTCCGCAAACGAAAACCGAACGTACCACGCTACCCCGGGGTGTGAACAAGTGGATTTATTCGAACGGCCAATCGATCCAATTCGCGTTAAGTTCGTTCGCATTGTAGGGATGGTACCAATGGAATCGTTTGGTAGGCCCATCTGACCTGTTCTAAACGAAAGCATTTCGATTTCGAAGGAACGAGGATCGTTAGGAATGAAAAATGGTTTAGCACAAGGCTTCCCGAACCGGTAAAATGGAGGTGTCTTTGACTTCGACCAGTTAACCAACAAAAACATGCTTGCATCGACTAAGAGTCTCGCTTCCGTATTTTTGCTCGCGATTGCTTTCATGGGTGGCATTGTTGCTGCCTCTGCATCCGCCTGTGCTGCATACGCCTGTTGGGATGAGACGATTTTGGTAGATGGACGGGAGGCGGGCGAAGAGGAGCGAATTCGGCAAAGCCAGATTCGCGAAAGCTTGGTGGAGCAATATCAAAAGCTTTGGGAGGGCATGTCGCCCGAGGCCCAAGCGGGATATTTTCATTTGGTAGAAAACGTCTATTTGCCGTTCGATTTTGATGAAGAGGTGTTGGCGAAGCTTGATGAAGTCGAGCATACGTGGAACCTTTCGGATGCGCCGCTAGAGGCGATGTCTCGGAAGAGCACTTGGAAGGCTTATGGAATTGCTCCGCGTCCTGACGATCCCAGCAAGCCATTGCAGTACGTGGTTTCCAAGAACCAGCAGTATGCAATGAATTGTTTTGCATGCCACGGTGGAAACCTTTTTGGGGCGACGTTTCCAGGGGCACCCAACACGACCTATCAGCTTGAATCGCTTACCGACCAAGTTCGCAAAGCCAAGTTGTCGATGCAAAGGCCTCTGGGGCACATGGACGTTGGATCGATGTTTATGCCGCTGGGCAAAACAGTCGGCACCAGCAATGCCGTGATGTTTGGAGTGGCATTGATGAATTTTCGGGACAAGGATTTGAATGTGCACATGGACCGTTCGCCTGCAGACATGGTGCATCACGACATGGACGCGCCCCCGTGGTGGCACTTTCATCGCAAGCATCACATCTATATCGATGGATTTGCCGAAAAGGGGCATCGCGGTCTAATGCAGTTCATGCTCGTCAGGCAAAATGGTCCTGAGAAATTCCGGCAATGGGAAAAGGACTTTGAGCAGGTTTATCAGTTCATCACAGCGCTTCGACCACCCAAGTATCCCCTTGCGATCGATCACCGCGTGGCAGAGCGTGGATCGCTGGTCTTCCAGCGCAATTGCGCTTCGTGCCATGGGACTTACGGAAGGGAATCGGACTATCCGGAGTTGCGAATCCCGATCGAGGAAATAGGAACAGACCGCGTGCGGTTGGATGCATTGAGCCCGACGCATAGGAAGCACTACGGAGATAGCTGGTTTGCAGACCACGGCAAACAGGATACTGTGGCGTCGGTGGATGGTTACGTCGCGCCGCCGCTGGACGGGTTGTGGGCGTCTGCTCCGTATTTGCATAATGGCAGTGTTCCGACGCTTTGGCATTTGTTGCATCCGGAGGACCGACCGGCCGTATGGCGACGTACTCAACTTGGACTCGATACGCAAAAAATGGGGCTTGCAGTCGAGAGCTTTTCCGAAGTTCCAAAACGTTTGAAAGCGGCCGAACGCCGATGGGTTTTCGACACCAATCAGTTCGGGAAATCGGCTCGGGGGCATGATTATCCCAATGCGTTGACCGAGGATGAGAAGAGCGACTTGTTGGAGTTTTTGAAGACGCTTTAGCGGCCAATCGGAATTTGGACAGGATCTTTCGAGCGGACATCTCAAATCCTTGCTTTCCCTAAACAGGCGTATTCTGCTATACTCCGAACTAACTGGAGGACGAGCTTGCGATAGCTCTCCCGTCTTTTTTTCTTGTATGACCCGCGGCCTCGCGAAAAGATCTTCGATATGTCGGACCATTGGAACAGCATTGCAAATCTCTTAAAAACACCATCGCTAGGTCCAACCGCAAAGAAGTCCGATGGTCCCGCCAAACCCCCAAAAGCGGTATTGCCTGCAGAAACAACGCCTGAGCCAGAGCCCCTACAGGCTGCAGAGCCCCCCAAGCCAAAATCGGAGCCATCGCGGCTAAGAAGTTCCTGGGATGCGGTAGCGACCTTTTTTGGGGTTGCAACGCCCGATCAGCCGGCCGAATCAGAGCCCAAATCGAGCGATTCCGCCCAAGTGCAATCGCCTACGGCCAATCCACGAGGGACGTCGACCGGCAACAAAAAACCAAAGCCGAGCATGTGGGGCGAACCTGCAGAACAGGAATCCGAACCCGTTTCATCACCCTCACCTCGCACCGTGGAGCCCGTGGATTTCGCGCGAGAGACCGAATCGCCCCGTCGCGGAGGAGACTCGCAAGAGCGAGGGCGATCACCCAGCAGGGACCGAGCCCCTCGCGAAGATATGCCGGCGCGCACCGAATCCCGTTCGTCAAAACCGCGAACCGATGACACCAGCCCAGCTCGCTCCCCCGAACGCCGGTCCGAGCGGCAGCAACCCCGCCGGGGCAGGCAAGCAGACGTGCGTGCCGACACAGGATTCGGTCTGCCCCCAGAAGTGGATCCTATCGAAGAAGTTACAGGGTTTGACAACGAAGGTTTCGATCAAGACGAACCGCTCGTTTCGGATTCCGATCGCAATTTCCGAGGCCGAGAACCAAAAGATGTAGGTGCCTCGCGATCCGAACGCCCGCCGCGTCGGGAAAGCGCACCTCGCCCAGAACGAGAAGGCCGATCCGACCGCGCCCCGCGTGCCGAGCGATCCATCAAGCCCGCACGGCCGGATGAGCCGGAATTAGCAGCAAGCGACCGTCCTGAAAGGCCGGATCGAGGCGATCGACCGCCGCGACAAGATCG
>JANODW010000210.1:0-12518 GCA_031412875.1 Pirellula sp.
GGTGGCAAAGGGGTCATCGATATCAAAACAACGAAACGGAACGGGCGGGTCGTCGGCATTGTTCCGGTAAGCGATGCGGATGAACTGATGATGATGACGGTACGTGGCAAGATCCAACGGGTCGCTGCCAAAGACATCAGCGTGATCGGCAGGAATACCCAAGGCGTTCGCATCATGAGTTTGGACGAAGGGGACACGTTGACCGCTATCGTTCGCGTTCCCCCAGAGGATATCTCGGACATGGAAGTGGCCAAGGCAACACCGATGCCTACGGATGCGAACGCACGCGACGCTGCTCACCGTGTGCGAACTCGGCTACGGCAAACGGACCACGTTCGGCCCAGGGGACGAAATGGCTGGCAAAGAAGTCGTCGCGACGGATGATGAGTTGAACGACGATCCCGTCGAAGAAGAGATTCCAGAGGAGGCCGAAGCGGACGATCTCAGTTCGGCCAACCACTATCGAACCCAGCGCCGCGGCGGCAAAGGCGTTATCGACATCAAAACAACAAAACGAAACGGGCGGGTCGTCGGCATTGTTCCGGTAAGCGATGCGGATGAACTGATGATGATGACGGTCCGCGGCAAGATCCAACGGGTCGCTGCCAAAGACATCAGCGTGATCGGCAGGAACACCCAGGGCGTTCGCATCATGAGCTTGGACGAAGGGGACACGTTGACCGCCATCGTTCGCGTTCCCCCAGAGGATATCTCCGACATGGACGTGGCCAAGGCGACACCGATGCCTTCGGACGCGAACGCACGCGACGCTGCGAGCGAGTCGCCCCCCACCGAATCGGAACAAATAGATGAACCCGAGTCTGACGAGATGTCGGCGGACGATGAAGGCCAGGGCTGAATGAGAATGACTCCGTGACCAACTCTCAGCCTATTTCAATGCTGATTTTGGTATGCACCTACAATGAACGCTTGAATTTGCCCACGCTGTTCGAGCAGATCGACAGGTTCGTTCCCCAAGCGCGCATCTTGGTCGTCGATGACAATTCGCCGGACGGGACGAGCGATTGGGTCGAACAGCAATCTCGCATGAATCCGTCAGTCTCGTTCATCCGCCGGTCTGGAAAACTGGGGCTCGGAACGGCGATTCGCGAAGGCATGGAGTTCGCCATCGAGCATGGGTACGAATGGTTGCTGAATCTGGATGCAGACCTTAGTCATAGCCCGAGCGCTATCCCCGCGTTGCTCGCCCAACGGATGGACGCCGACTTGGTGATCGGATCACGCTACGTTGCAGGGGGTGGGATGGCGGGATGTTCATGGCGACGCGTGTTCGTCAGCAAATGCGCGAACGCTTACGCTCGTCGAATTATCGGCTGGTCGGTGCGCGACTGCAGCAGCGCCTTTCGTCTTTACCGCGTCAGCAGTTTGAAAGCGATCAAGCTTCGTGAGCTGCAAGGCAAAGGTTATGGATTCCTAGAGGAGATCCTGTGGCATTTGATCGATACGGGAGCCCGACTCAAGGAAGTGGGGATTGTCTATACGGAGCGGTTGGCGGGGAAATCGAAAATATCGATCCGAGAAGCCCTCTCGACGATCGCGTCCATCCATCGCGTGGCCAGTCTTAAGAAAAGGTAGGACGGATTGGCCGGATGCGTCAAGCCAACCTCAAGGATTCTCTTTAAGCCACTTTTGGTCTGCTGCGCTGAGCTTTTCGATCGCCAACTTGATCTCTTTGCCGTCTTCTTTAAGCAGCGTGACGTGGGTTGCGGTGCGCGCGGTTATTTTCGCTTCGACTTTGAATTTCCCGGTCGCATCAGTCCATTCCCGTTTGTCTGCTTTGGGTGCCTTTGCTTTCAATTTTCGCAAGTCGGATTTTCGGATGATCAGTTGGCTGCGATGGATGAGGCCGTCGAAATCGGCGGTGCGATCGTCCCAATGGATAGCGACATGGTCTTCTGTTCCTTCCTTGAGCACGGTGACGTAGTTCCATCGTTTTCCAAAGCAGGCGGCGAGTTTCGTGCCTCGCGGGACGGAGATATCCAGCGGCAGCAGTTCCGCTTCCTTGGGGACGGGGATATCGATGGGATTGTTCTGGATCTGCATTGGAAACGTCTGGGCATTGTTGGGTGCGTCGAAGGAGTTACCCGCCATGCGTTTTTGAGCGTCGGCAATGTTCCGTTCCACTTGCTCTCGGATCCGCTTTGATTCCTCTTCGATCTGTTTGGATTGGTTGTCGAATTCCTGTTCTTCCGCGGACTTTTTCGGTACGCGATTTGCGAATTTTTGGGCCGCGTCTGGAAGTGCTAATTCCTTTAAGGTGGACTCGGAGATGATTACCGAGCTGCGAGGGTGGGATTTGTCGAATGCTGACGGTCGCGAATCGTAATGGATCATCAACGCGTCACCTTCGGCCGAAATCACGGTTGCGTCCACCAATTGGTTCAGCCAGACCGCTCGCACGGGCGTGCCTGTCACGATGGCCATTTCCGAAGTGATCGGCAAGTATCCATCGGGCAACGCTTCGGTCGTTCCCGGAATGATTCGTATGCTGGGCTGGAAGGAGCTCGGTGCCGAGTTCCCTTGCTGGATCACCGTGGGTTTGATGGCGATCCAGCCATTGCGCGTTTTGCTTTTCAGTTTCTCGATTCCGGAAATTTTTACCGTGACCAGCGCTTCGCCATTGAGCGCTTCAGCGTCCAGCCATTCTCCATAGTGCCCAACTTTGATAGGCATCCCAGCGATCAATTTCGTAGACGCTTGAACAAGTTGGTAGCCTGCTGGCGGCGAAAGAGGTGGTTTGCGACCGAGCAAATCCTTTTGATAAGCGGTGTCTTCTTTGCGGTTCCATTCCCGGGCAGCAACGGTGGGGCCGGCAGGATTCCCGATCCGAACCACGTTGGAAACCAAGCATTGAAAGGGGCATTCGTCCGCAAAGGAACCTGAAACGACGAAGTATATTTCGGCATCGAGCCCCCTGCCGCTTGAAAACAGATCGCTGAGTTCGAGTTTGCCAGACGCATCGTTGATGATTCTGCTCCCCATGATTTTCAGTGGGCCGTCGGAGGTTCTGCCAGCAAGCAGCGGCGCCCCCACCCCATCCTTGTTGCGTTGATAGTCGATGGTGACTGAGGGACGACCGACAGAGTCTCGCGATTGTTGGATGCTACCCAGCGTGAAGGCGGGCATCTCGGGTGCGGGTTGGATGAGATCCTGAGCACGCAAGCAAAAGTTGCATGTCGCAACCATCAGGAAAAAGAGAGAGAACTTCATTCCGCTGCGAAATAACTCGTTCACAATTGCTTTGCATTCCCTTCGTTTGAACTGCTATCCAGTGACCGGGTTTCCCAGTTGCCTGTTGACGCGACTGCCTATTTTATACTTTCAGGCCGACGGGAATTCAATCAACTAGCCACCGAAACAAGGGTAGAACCACGTCGCGTGGGATGTTTGCCGCTAGGCCATGCGTCGAGGCGAGCGGCAGGCTGAAACATACCAGCCGTAGTTTGGGACCATTGTTCCGAACAAACCAACGGAAGTTTCGAACAAACACAGGGAGTTTCGAAGAAACACAGGAAGTTTCGAAGAAACACAGGAAGTTTCGAACTAACACAGGAAGTCCCGAATTAACAAACGGACGGGACAAGGGTCCCATCCTACGGGAGGAATCCCCCCACCTTCCCATCCCTCGCTCACGTGTGGGTCGGGAATTTTGGAGGTTACAGGATAATGATAGGGCGCATCGGGATGCACAGAAATGGGATCGTCAGCGATGCAACGCCAATGATCTGTCGAGCCCAGCCCAATGAGACGTTGTCATCGCGACTGGGAGGATGGGCAATCCCCATCAATGGAATCAACAGCAACATCAGGATGTATTCCGGTTGCCCATAGCGGATGCTGGTATAGGTAACGTAGCAAATGCATCCCAGGTAGGTGATCCAACAAACCGGTCGGGAGCGACGGCCCAAAAGCCCGAAGATGACGTGACCTCCGTCGAGTTGACTGATGGGGACCATGTTGAGTCCGGTCACCAGGAATCCCACCCAGGCGGCCATCAGCATGGGATTCATCGCCTCGTTGCTGATGCTCTTGGAACGAATCACTTCCTTTTGAGCGGTTGACTTTTCTATTCGGTCCCCTGCTTGTTTTGAATTATTCGTCTGCGTTCGATCGGACGCAAGCTGCTTGATTTCTACTTTGGGGCCAAATTCGGGACCGAAAGCGAGTCGGAGTTTGAGCTCGGGCTTTTCCTTGGCATTGGTGGCGCGGGCCTGCAAGTCAGCGGTCGCGGCTTGCACGGGCAGGATTTCTGCAAGGAGCTGGATGGCGAGCGGCTGTCCAAACTGGATCGAATGCCCGCGCGTTTGCGGAGGTTCGCCATACATCAATCCCATAGCTGCAATAGGGATTGCGAACACTAATCCCGCCAAGGGGCCCGCTAGTCCGATGTCAAAGATCTGTTTCTTATCGGCTCGCATTCCATCCATCAAAATGACCGCCCCACATGTCCCTGTCGGGCTGATTGGAAATGGGATAAAGATCGGTAGGCTCGATTGGATGCGATAGATGCGGGTCGCGAAGTAATGGCCCAGTTCGTGGGCCCCCAGGATGATCGTCAACGAAACGGCAAAGAGCATCCCGGGATACCAGTTCGCCAAGATGTGACGGCGTAAATCGAAGAGCGAACCCCGCTCAAACGCTTGGCCGATCAAGTGCATAGGTGACCAAGCGGAGATGCCTGCCCAGGTCATGGAGAGTAGGGTCGCAACCAAAAGCAAGAGCGGAACCAACCAACGCGGCCTGGGTTCCCGCGGCAGATCCCTGAATTCAAATGGCTCTTTCTCATCGGCCACGAACGCATCGAACGGATCAAGTTCATCGAGCTTCCCGCCTAAATTGCGTATAGAAGCATTCGAAGGATCCAACTCATTCGAGTCATTCGACTCATTGGGCGCATTCGACTCATTCGCTTGCTTGGTCTGGGAATGCATCGGTAAAGTGGTGTCCGAAGTTGCGAAAGTTGCGAAACGGGTTGACATAGGGTCCATGCGTTCCGGATGTCGTCTGCCAGATTCGACGGTATCTTTGCAAGGGATCGCCCTCAAGGAATCGCAAAGAGGCTGAACGGACATGGGTAACGCCTACTTAATAGCTTAGCAAGCTGACAACTTGGTGTGGCGAAAGTCGCGATCGGCCATTCAAGGCGAGCAATTCGATACAAAACAAACAGCCCACGATCTCGACGTCCATGTTTGAAAGCAGTTTGCAACATGCTTCGACGGTTCCGCCGGTAGCGAGCAAATCATCGACGACCAAGACTCGCTGGCCTTTGGTCACGCCGTCTTTATGCATTTCTAAAGTGTCGGTTCCGTATTCCAACGCGTAGCTAAACGAGTGTTTGTCATGCGGCAATTTTCCAGGCTTGCGGACCGGAACAAAGGCCGCGTTCAACTCGATTGCCAAAGGAGCAGCAAAAATAAATCCGCGGGCTTCTGCGGCTACCAAGCTGTCGATTTTCATCCCCCTGAATGGATCGGCCATGCGTGCGATGGTTTCGCGAAACGCATCGGTACTACCCAGCAACGGAGTGATGTCTCGAAACAAAATGCCAGGCTTAGGAAAATCAGGAATGTCGCGAATGAATCGGGTCAAATCCAACGAAGGATTGGGTTGCATGCGGGTTGGCTCTCAGTAATGCGATCCTCAAGTCGGAATCGCGAAGCGTGGTAGTTCATTTCCAAATCGCCCGAGATTGTAGCACCAACTAGGCTGCGATTCTAGGAAGGGAATTTCCTGTCGCATTTTCCAACTGTTTGAGGATCGCGTCGACCACGATGGGATACGTCAGGCCGTGCATGCAATTATTGTGAACCAAGGGGCATTTTGATTTGCCGCAGGGTCGACAATCCATCTCCAATTGCAGGATCGTTTCCGGCAAGTTATAGGTGCGAGTCTGCTCAGGATCCAAGGGCCCAAATAGGCTGACGACCCTTTTGTTGAGGGCGACGGCCATATGCCTCGGCCCGCTATCGGTTGAGAGAACCACGCTGGCTTGTTCGATCAACGCTTTGCTCAAGCCGATGGGAATATCGGACAACAAGCCCATGCTTTTCACCAAAGGATGCGACGCTCCGAACGCAATCGCATTGGCGCGTTCTCGATCCGCAGGTCCACAATGGATGACGATCTGAATTCCATAACGATCCGCCAATTGACGGGCCGCACGGCTTGCGTGACCCACCGGCCAAACTTTGGAATCGGCTGCGGCGGAGGAGGTATTGAACAGCACCGTCGGTTGGTCCCAAGTGAATTTAAAAAGCGAAATCAAGGCCCTTGCTTGTTCGCGGTCGGATTCTGAAACCGCCAATTCCATGGCCCGATTTTCGCTTGGACAACCGAGATAGGCAGCGATGTTCAGGTAGTAATCGAGGGTTGGGTTTTTGCGATGGTCTATCCGATCGTCCCGTTGTGGGATCGGATCGGTCAGAAGCCATGACCTGGCGTCTCTAGCGTAGCCGACCCTTCTTTTCGCCCCGCCGAAAAAACCGATCAAGCCGGCAGATAGCGAGTTGGGCAATAGCACGATCAAGTCGAACTGCTGGCTGCGCAATTTGGAAACCAACCCACGGCGCGACAAGGTGTTTGGTTCGTGGCTGCGAGGTTTATACGTGATGGTGGAGTCGACCCAGGGTAGGCCCTCGAGGACTGCGACGGGCGCGTACCGCCCGACGGCGCACAATTCACTGATTTCGGGCATACCTTGGCGGATTGCTCGAATCATCGGGGTGGCCATACAGGTATCACCCAACCAAGTTGGAAGTAAGACGGCGGCTTTCATAGATTTGGGCAATTCATAGAAGATCGGCAAGCTCCAAGTCAATAGAGCATCTTTGCCAAAGATCAAATCGGTTCTTCGTGGAGATTGATTTGCCTTTGCGCGTGATTTAGCCGTGCGTAGGTTCCACCCAGCTTGAGAAGATCTTCGTGATTGCCCACTTCGGTGATCCGGCCCTTTTCCAGCACAATAATCCGGTCTGCTTTTCGGAGCGTACTGATCCGGTGGGCGATCGCAATGGTGGTTCGCCCTTGCACCAAGACGTCGAGCGCTTCTTGGATCTCGCGCTCGGTTTCGGTATCCACCGCCGATGTCGCTTCGTCTAGGATCAGGATCCTCGGATCGGTGAGCAGCGCCCTCGCGATCGAGATCCGTTGCCGTTCGCCCCCGGAGAGCGATTGCCCTCGCTCCCCGACGAGCGAATCGTAGCCGTCGGCCAATCGCAAGATAAAGTCATGGGCTTTGGCAGCTCGGGCTGCCGCGATGACTTGTTCGCGCGTGGCATCGGGTCGGCCGTAAGCGATATTCTCCGCGATGGAGCCAAAGAAAAGGAATGGCTCCTGCAAAACGATACCGATGTTGCTGCGATATTCGGTGATTGGGAACGAGCGAACATCGACCCCATCGACCATGATCGAACCGCCGCTGACGTCGTAGAACCGACACACCAAATTCACCAGCGTGCTCTTTCCCGCCCCGCTCGGACCGACCAGTCCGATCATTTCGCCCGGCCTGATGTCCAGGCTGACGTTATGGATGACTTGCCGCGATCCGTATCGGAACGTCAAATCGTTGAGCGTCACCCGTCCTTGGACGCGGCCTGGATGGACAGGCTTTTGAGGTTCGGAAACGCTCGGCACGCGATCGAGGATCTCGAATATACGGTTGGTTGCGGCGGCGGTGCGCTGGGCGTTGGCGAGCAGCCTGCTCATGTCGTCGAGCCGGCTATAGAGCGCTCCAATTCGATTCACAAAAAGCCAAAGAACGCCGAGCGTGATAGCATTCTGGGAGACTTGATAAGCGCTGAATCCCCAAACCACTAACAGCCCGAGATCTGTTAGCAAAGTGATGATCGGGGAAAACGCCGCCCATAGTCGGTTCACGCGGTTGTTTGCTCCGAGAACGTGATCATTGCTTTGCTTGAACCGCTCGACTTCGCGATTCTCCTGCGCAAAGGCCTTCACGACGCGAATGCCCGGAATCGTATCGGCCAGGACGTTGACCATCTCGGCCCAAGCTGCGCTGCCGCGCGCAAAGCCCATCCGAATCTTTCCTTGCACGCGTGAGACCGTCCAAGCGATAAACGGGAAAGGCAATAACCCCCCGACGGCGAGCATTGGATCGATGATGAAAAGCACGATCCCCGTAAACGCGATCATCAAAATGTCGGTCGCAAAGTCGACAAGACTAATCGAAAGAAAATCGCAGATGCGCTGGGTGTCGCTGCTGATGCGGGAGATCAAATCCCCGGTTCTTTTGCCACCGAAGAATTCCAACGACAACTTTTGCAAGTGCGAATAGGTCGCGTTCCTCAAGTCGGCACTGATCTGTTCGCTTACCGAAGCGAGCGCATAAGTCTTAGCCCAGGATAGCGCCCAGCTCAGCAATGCCGAGAAGAGCATCCCCGCCAGCAGCCACGGGACGAGACCGAAGTCAGCCGACTTCCCGGCATCGTCCCCAACGAGTGCGACTCCTTTCTCAGCGGCGACGCGGGCCGCTTCGTGAGGCGTGAGCACATTGTCGACTAAGAATTTGGTCAGGACCGGTGGGAGGAAAGTGGCGGCCGTGCTCAAAAACGTCAACACAAACCCGATGAGAATCATGCCCGCGCGGGGCTTGGCAAATCGAGTCAATCGCCACAACGAACGATTGGTGTCGGGAGCAGGCGCGGGGGCGCAGTTGCTGCACACCATTTGGCCCACCAGCATCGATCCGCCACACGATGGGCATATCGACGCCGAAAGCTCGGTCTCTTCGGACTTGCCGGCTTTGAGCAATTTCAATTTGACCGACAGGGTGGCCGCAGAACTGGTGTTGCCGGCGGTGAACAACCAGGCTTGCAACAAGTGCGAATGTCCGAGCAGTTCTAGGATCCCTAATCCGGCGCGGTCCTGTTTTTTGATCTCACGAATCTCGGCGAGTTCCCAACGAAGCCATTGCGGAGGTGTGTCTCCCGAGGGCACCGGCTGCTTGGCAAGGACACCCAGATTGGTAAGCACCACAATGCCATGTCCAAATCGCAGCGTCGCGTCCAGGTTGGGTTCAAACCACGCGACCACTTCTTCGCTTGGGCGTAGCTGGGCATCCAACTCCCGTTGCCAAGGAGTCGGGAGAGTTGCTGAACCGCTTGCCGCCATAGGATGGGCGATGGTTTTTGGGTCGTTCACGAATAGATCAAGAGTGGTTCACGAATAAGTTTAAGAATGGATTGGGTGGACGCGAGAGTTGGAGCCAGCAAATGGCAGACAATAGAATAGCCGGTATGGCGATGGCGGAGAACTCGTCCGCAGCACAATATCGGAAATGCGCTTCTTCCGCGAGAAGCGATCAACAGACGATGGACGATGTGTGGGAAAACGGGTCCGTTGCTGACAGTCGACCTCGGAGTCGCTAAACTGACGTGGATTCACTTTGCCTAACCCGAGGAGAATATCTTGGCTCGCGACCTACTGTTCATGTTAAAAGAAGACTTTCCCGATGGAGCTGGCTTGCCGTACTTTTGTCCCGACTGTGCGATGGTCACGGGAGTGCTCAGTTATTTCCCAAAACTGAGGCATTCGCTGGACGTGCGTTATGTGGATTTCCCGGCGCCGCGGACGGAGATTGTGCAACTGATCGGCAAGGACCATCAGAACTGCCCTGTATTGATTTTGGATAAAGCACCTCCGATGGACGCGATGGGTTTTCTCACGGGGCAATCCGAAGGACGCTGTTTCATCTCCGGGGCCAAGGCGATTACCAAATACTGGTCCCACGTGTTCGGAATTTCTCGCCCTCACTAGCATGCAATCGGAAATTCCATGGCAACCTCCGACGACCCTGCGAGCAGCAGTGGATTCCTCTTTGACCTGCATCCATCGCTCGACGGAGCAGAGGATGCGATCGAGGATCGAGAGCCGCTCGACTACGTGCCGGACAGCGACACGACGGACTGGGTCCCTCCCATCCGATCGGTCCCGGACGACGATCGCGAGGCCTTTATTCGGCTCGCGCTGGTCAACGGGGTCGGGCCCAAACTGCTTGCAGGGCTGATCGATCATTTTGGTTCCGCTAGAGAAACCCTTCGAGCGACTCTTTCGCAACTTGGCCAAGTTCCCCGCATCGGACCGAAGCTTTCGACGCTGATTCGAGATTCCGGTTCGAGCGATCTTGCCGATCGCGTTCTCAGCCATTGCGGCCAGCACGGAGTCAAAATCCTTTTGGCGGGGGATTCGGAATTTCCAAGGCTCTTGGCAGAGTTGCCGGACCCTCCGGTGATGCTCTTTGTTCGAGGCAGCTTTCAAAGCGCAGACCAACTATCCATTGCGATGGTAGGCACCCGGCATTGCACGAGTTACGGACGCACGATGGCCGAGCGGGTCTCCAAGGCATTAGCGAGATACGGGATCACGATCGTCAGTGGGTTGGCCCGAGGGATCGATGCGATATGCCATCGCGGCGCGATCGAATCCGAGGGGCGAACGATTGCTGTTTTAGGGAGTAGCGTCACCGATATTTATCCGCCCGAGCATCATGATCTCGCTGAAGAAATTGTCCAGCATGGCGTGTTGATTAGCGAGACGCATCCCTTTTCCAAACCCAAGGCGGGCGTCTTTCCTCAACGCAACCGTATCATTAGCGGTTTGAGTCTCGGAACGGTTGTCGTCGAAGCGGCAGACAAGTCTGGCTCGCTCATTACCGCCCGGCATGCAGGCGAACAAGGCCGCGATCTTTTTGCGATTCCGGGGCCTGCAACGTCGCGAATGTCCCGTGGCTGCAATCAATTGATTCGGGATGGGGCGATCCTTGTTCAAGATGCAGAAGATATCATCGAGCATCTTGGTCCGTTGGTGGAGACCGCTAAAATACGGGACGGCAATGTCGTTCATCACGCGACAGAATTGCAGCTCAACGAAATCGAGAACGCAGTATTGCAAGCGATCGAGGCCATCCCGACCGATATCGATCAAGTGATTTCGGTGTCTCAACTTCCCGTCCCTCGCGTCTTGAGTACATTGAGTGTTTTGGAAATGCGAGGGCTCATTCAGAGGCTATCTGGACGAACCGTCGTGCGGCGATAAAGTGCGTAGGATCGAGAGCGAGCAATAACGAGTCCATGACTAGATTTGGTGTAGTAGGTACGGGCGCCCTGGGCGGTTTTTATGGTGGTTTGTTGGCGCGCGCTGGCAAAGAAGTCCACTTTTTGATGCGATCCGATGCCGAGTACGTCCGAACGCATGGGCTTCAGGTCGATAGCAAGAACGGAGACTTTCACGTCGCCAACGTCAACGTTTATTCGGACGTTCGGGAAATGCCGCAATGCGACTGCATCCTGCTGGCCTTGAAAAGCACCCAGAACCATGTTCTCCCCGACTTGCTGCCTCCGTTGATACATAGCGATTCTATGGTTCTGGTATTGCAAAATGGATTGCATGTGGAGCAAGCCACTCGCGAGGTCGTCGGTGCCGGGAAAGTTGCAGGAGGATGCTGTTTTCTTTGCTCCAACAAAGTGGGCCCCGGACACATCCGCCATCTGGACTACGGCAAGATTCTGATGGGGCCGTATCGTGGATTGGACGACAAAGAACTTGGCATTTCGATGGATCGCCTGTTAGGGCTGCAGCAAGAAATGATTTCGGCCGGAATTGAGTGCCAGACGACGGAGTCGTTGTCGTGGGCCAGATGGCGCAAACTGATGTGGAACATTCCGTTCAATGGTCTTTCAGTCATTCTCAATTCGAGTACCGACCGCATCATGGCGCACCCGGAGTCGCGTGCGCTGGCGAAGTCGATCATCCAAGAGGTACGTCAGACTGCTTGCGATTGTGGGCATGAAATCGAACCGGAATTTGTTCAGTACATGATGGACCATACCGATGAAATGGTCCCCTATGACAGCAGCATGCGGCTCGACTTTCTAGCCGGTCGTCCTATCGAGGTCGAAGCCATCTATGGCAATGCATTGCGAGCCGCGGAACGTTTGCAATTCCATGCGCCTATTGTGCGCGTCATGTACCAGCAACTCAAGTTCTTGGCAGACCGAAGAGTCAAGCCGTAGGATGGGACCACTGTCCCGTCCTAGCAAACGCATTCGAAGAATGGCTTGGGACAATGGTCCCAAGAACCCTTTTTTAGTCGTCGGACCTCGCTCTTGCCTCGTGCTCATGCCGTTCGGAGCGACTGCCGGCCTTGGCGGCAAAGAACACGGCGAAGACGATTGCGGCCAACGCCCCAACGCCGATCAATAATACTGTTGCGAGAATAAGCAACTCAAAGAATCCAATACCTATCATCATTCACCTCTTTTCAAATGGGGAGAAACGTTTGATCTACAGATGGAGTTCGCTTCCAAGCACTCGGAATATCCTACACTGTGTCGCTCCCGATTCTCGTATAATACCGATCTATGAACACGAAATGTCGAAACGATTTGGTAGGCTGCCGAAGCAGGCTGCAAAGCAACTTGAGCAAGTGGACCGAAGCGACTGCGATCGTGCAAGAAAGCTGGAACGATGAAACGGCC
>JANODW010000211.1:0-6450 GCA_031412875.1 Pirellula sp.
TGCACCGCGATACAGGCGACGTTGCATCGAGGGACCGAGCCAAGAAATGATACGAGGAGAACCGTGATCCAACGATCGTCCGATCGCATTCTCCATCGTTTTGTAGTCCCGGAGGAGCGTGGGTGCTCGCAGCAATTGCAAGGAACGCATGCACGCGTGTCCAATCAAATGAATCAGTGCAACGTATCGAAATCCCAAACCAATCTCAACAACAATGATGCTGACTTGAGTAAGCGATGCAAATGCCAGTGCGCTTTTAATATCGGTTTGCACCCGACCCACTAACGCTGCGTAAACCGCAGAGATCAATCCCAGTGCGACTACCATCCAACTCAGGATTGCGGATTGATCGAGGATGGGACTGACGCGTAACAGCAAAAACGCTCCCAAGTGTACCGATAGGGCACCATAGAAAATGGCGCTCGACGGAGTGGGGCCTTCCATGGCCCGCGGCAGCCAACCCGAGAACGGCACCAACGCGGACTTGCCTGCGGCAGCAATTAACAAAAAAGTCCCCACCAACAACGCGCCCCTATGACTGAGCGAAGCAGATCCGGCCGGCCATGGCTCATTCCCCATCAATACGCCGAAGTCCCCTTCGCCCGTTTGATGGTGCAGCGCGATTGCAGCCGCTAAAAACGCGGCATCCGCCAGTCGGTAAATCGCCCAAATTCGCAATCCATTGGAAACGGGAGATCGCCGCTCATGAAAGTATGCCACCAGCAACGCCGACGAGAGCCCGACGAGCTCCCACCCCAGGAAAAGGGTCTCAATTGTTCCCGCCAGGGCCGCAAATACCATGCCAACCAAGAACATGGCAAAACTCAAAAAGAATCGCTGGAAGCCAGCATCGCGATGCAGGTAACTCAAACCAAACGAACCCACCGTTCCGCACAGAACCAACGACAGAATCACCATCGGCACGCTCAAGCGGTCGAAAACAAATTTGATATGCAAATGAAAGTGAACGTCGTGAATCTCGACCATGTTTCCCAAATCGACAAACTCGCGGCGAGACCCTGTAACCAACATAAAACCCAATACAGCCAGTGCTGCTAACAAACTGACTCCGATGGTCGCCTTGAGCCAATGCCCGAGCCTTGACTCGCTCAGCGGTATCCCTACCAGAAGTCGTATGCCGACAACCAGCAGGAACAAGCAAGGTGAAAAGACAGTCATGAATCCAAATGCATTCGTCCAGTCCGGAAAACTCATTTGCATTGCCCAATCATTTGCTCACCCCGACCATAGCGCTACTGTGCATTTCTTGTTCACCAGTGGGCACCTTTAACGCTTGACCCACGTTGGGATCGACTTTGCAGAATCCCAGCGGCTCACGCCATCCGCGATACCATTCGATCGACGAGCCGACGGTTGGTAACGCCTTGGGTCCCGGCTCGTAAGGTTCAAAACGATCTCCTTGATACAAATGAATCTCATTGGAATGGGGATCGAGGACAGCGATTTGCACCCAATGATTACGGATATAGGTATCAATCAAGGGGTTGCGTTCCATGATGGAAAGAATCGACTCGAGTTTGGTCTCGACGATGTATAGGATGCGAACCGGCTCGTGGATCTCAACCATTTGTTGGCTTAGGCCGGTTCTCAAGTCACTCGTTGCACCCTCCATGACGCCAATGAGCGATGTGATGTTATGAGGCAGTTTGGTACCGCAGCCATACCCAACATTGTCTACAGTGGAGAAATAGTACTCCAACGAGATCCCTCCACAAACCCGTATCACCGCTTGCATTATGCGCAACAGAATAGAGTGCGTTGCGTCGTCGGTGGTAGGATCGTACGAGGTTAAAAAACAGCGGCGGTCCATGAAGAGCCCTCGCGTTCTCCCGCGTCTACCGACAAAGCAGGCCGCGTTGGTGGCGTGATTGTATTCTGGGCGAACTTGAGCAAGGTCCTGGGATCGACGTTCTACATGGCGCAACGCTTCTTCGTCGTTGCAAGTCATCTCTAGGGAATAGAATCGGCGGGCTCGCTCGTGCGCATTGCGTCGCCTAGCCTTCTCAATAATCTCCCTCGCAACAAGGAACTTGGCCGTCTGGTTGGGCGGAATCCGATCGATGTCATAGTACACGGTCGAATCGTCACACGTATTGTGAAATCCACCCACAAACAAAGTCGTATCGGGAATGATCAATCCGCGATCCTTCAAGATCGCGCGCACGCGGGGATCGTTAGCCATCTGCGCAACCGCCCGCGCATTGGGCCCCCCTTTCCCACCGCCACAAGCCCCGCAGTTGTAGGCGGACTCATGGGGATTGTTCAAACTCGATGAGCCGTGGCCGAACACCAGAACCAAAGGTGCAAAGCGATTCTGAATGCCAAGATCACCGGTGACCCGTTCGATCATATTGGCCATTTCTACCAGGGTAAACCCTTCGACACCTTTGTCCGTCGCCTCCGAGTCACTGCCGCGCTCTAGCGTTAATTGAGTCGCGACCGCGGGGCGAACCAGCGTGCCCACTCGATTCCGAATTTGAGAAGTCAAACGAGGAAACAAAACGCGCGCCACCAGAGGAAAGGCGTTGAGCGAACCGAGAAAGGCGGTCAGAACTCCGCTGAACAAACTGCGGCTGCTCATATGAAACGACTGCGAAGCCTTGCCCAATAGCATACGAGTTTGAGCTCGTCTGCTTTCCGCTTGTTTGGTCGACAGCGGCCCTACCTCTTCGACATAGTTTTTTGGAACCATGATGATCGGACAAAGAGGAATAAAGTGCGCGTCGGCCGCCCCTCGAAAATACATTGGCACATTAAAAAAACCAGCTGCACCAAACGTCTCGGCGTTCTCATCCAACTCTTCCACGTGGCGGCGGAACGACTCCTCCCGATCGTCAATGCACGTGACCACTTGAAAGGAAACTCGCTCAGGCACCTTCAGCGGCAGTCGCGAGTACTCCGAAACGGCATCTAAAAGCTGCACACGGTAACGATGCTCGTACGCTAACTGGAACATGCGTCGCCGTTCGAGATCGTCGAAAGCCACAATCTCTCCAACGATGTTCTGCCATTCGCTCGCGGACCACGCAAACAAACGGGACGGAAACCAACCAAGCCTTTGAGCCACCTGAAAAACGTCCAGGGCGAGTTGATTGATCGACCGCTTCTCTGCACCGCTCTGTTCGGACTGAGCTCGCGTCAGAACATCCTTGATGTCCATACGGCCGTCCGGGAAAAATTCCTTGAGACAATGCTCTGCGGACAGTCGATCGAGAAGCAATCGAACGGCCAGGAATTCGTCTAGAGAATCTTTCGGAGCCGGATGCAATGTCCAACTGGCATTGCAAGCCATCTGTTCCACCATCCCAGTCCACCCAGGCAGCGCGAGCAACGTCTTCAATAGAAACGCATCGACATGCTCTGCTGCGACTCCCAAAGCATCGAGCGATCGAGCGATCGATTCCAGTGGACTCGAAACGGTTTCCTTCTCGATGGCGATGAAGGATTTCAGAGGCCGCAACCAACCCTCGGTCCAAGGGGGCATTTCAGCAAACAGAGATAGGAAACATCGATAAAATCCTGCATCCCTTTCCGGTATCGACCAGCCTGCAAACCCTTGATCTAAAAAGGAAGAGGTAAATCGAATCAGCAAATCATGAACGGCTTGATCGCAATCCGATTGACACCAACCCAAGAGAATATCGCGATGCCGGCGGATGGCCGGTTCCTGAGCAACAGGGTGCTTTGCAAAATGAACTCCATTTTTGCAGAGCTGCCAAAGCAATTGCAACGTGAATTG
Organism: Pirellula sp.; assembly: GCA_031412875.1. Taxonomy (GTDB): domain Bacteria; phylum Planctomycetota; class Planctomycetia; order Pirellulales; family Pirellulaceae; genus JBKCUI01. The sequence goes on from JANODW010000211.1 coordinate 3,761, forward strand.
TTGCCACTTGGGATCGCTCCAGGACTCGATGGTGCGCAATGGAAATTGCTCCAACACGCCTCGAATGGCCTCCGGATAATCGCTCGGTGACTTAGCAAGGTGCAGACGCAAGTCCCGCATGACCCAGTGACGAGTCGATTCAAGCATCGCAAACCGGGCTTGCGAATCCACTCCGTCCTGGAAATGATCCAATGCATCGCTTTGTGCGAACAGCCAAAGGATCTCCGCATCGCTTCCCGTCAAAACAGGATAGCGAAGCATCTGCAATCGCAACTCGTATCGGCTCGTCCCCAATGCGATTTCCTGCAGTCCGGCTGGGCCAAGATCGCGAATCAGGACGGACTGAATATCTCGCAGTTGGATGCGATCCCGCGCCATCTCGTCCCGATAACGCTTCTCCGGCCAATAGGGCTGGGAGCCATAAGTTCGTAGCCCCTCTAATACAGCTTGGTCAAACGGCAAATGCTCGAATGCGTGCAGCGTGTTGTGGTGAATAAAAACCGCGATCGGCCCTTGCGTTGGCAAGTAATGCTTCGCATGCTCGATGGCATGCCGAACCGAATCGAGGCTGATCTCCGAAGTGGTCGGAGCAGTGGAAGCATGGAAACCTGTAACTGTCACAGAAATCGAGTTTTCTAAACGTGGATTAGGTTTGCGAGTACCGATCTTCTCATTTCCGTGCTGACACGGATTTCCAGGGTGCTAACCAAACAAGAGGGTCAAAGGATAGCAATTAGTCGAGCGGACAAACGAACGAACGAACGAACGGACAAACGGACAAACGGACAAACGGACGGGACAATGGTACCATCCTACGGTAGTAATGATCCTGCAGCTCGACTTAGGATCGGTCAAGTATGGCATAAGCAACGATACGGTTATAGGTCACAAAGATTACAAAACAGCAAGACTCGCCTCAGAGGCAATGGCAACAGGGATGCAAACGCAGACGCGCTTTTTAAGACTTCATCAGTTCCGTTGCAATCCACGGGTCCGCCCAGCGCTGCAAGCGTCTCGCTTGGGACTGGCTAGGGGTATGCATGTATCCCACATGCCCGCCGTACTCCGACCACCGAAGGACGATGGAGGGGGAATACACCACGTTTTCAAACATCCAAGCGGGCACGATCGGATCGTGCTTATCGATCAAGATAATAGTTGGGACATGGATTTGATCTAACCAAGCTGCAGAGGCCCCGGCGCTGTAATACTCTTCTGCATCCCGAAATCCTGCCATCGGAGCAGTCACGGTCTCATCGAATTTCCTGATGGTTTCGAACGAGGCGTGCGGTAGCCGTTCCGCCCATTGCGGCCAGATCGCAGCGCGAGCGATCGATTGTTTGCGAAGTGTCCGCAAAAAGTAGTTTGCGTAAAGGCGATAGACTCCTTGCTCCATGTGCGTAGAGCAATCCGACAGTCGAATGGGGGGAGCGATGGCGACCGCACGAAGAACACTGATCTCGCGACTGCCATCCCCGCTATCGATGAACGGATGCTTGACCGCCAACATTTTCAATAAAACATTTCCGCCTAGGGAAACTCCGGAGATTCGCCATTTGCGAATGCCGAGGGTATCTCGCAGGTGCATGAGCATTCCCCAAATCTCTTCAAAGCACGCGCCGTGCGGAGGCAGCGGGGTGAACCGCGAAGAGGGTCCTGCGCCGGGGAGATCCGCGCGAAAGACTCGCACTCCTTTTTCCAGAAGCGACTGCGTGGTGGTCGTCATGTAAGTCCCCGCGTGAGAAGACCCCAAACCATGCAATAACAACACCGCTTCATCCAAATGGCGCCTGTCCGGGCGGCTAGGCGCGTTTTCGTAGACGAGGCTGTAGCCTTTTCCCCCCATCGGGATCTTGTGTTCGATCGTCGGGGGCAAAGCGGGTTTCGGTTTATAAAATCCCGTCAGGATGGTTTGAACATGGCCGTTTCGCAGGTACCATGGCGGACGATAATGTTCGGGCTCTTGGTGCATCGATTTTACTTTCGTCCACTTTCTTGTTTGCACATCACCTTGTTTGCACTTCACGGTGCCATGGAATCCCAATGTCACTCTTGGCAGTCGGCACACTCGCATTTGATACGGTTGAAATTGAGGCACTCGTACGCGAACGCATCCTCGGGGGAAGCGCCACCTACTTTTCCTTTGCAGCCAGTTTTTTTTGCCCAGTGCGTTTGGTAGGCATCGTAGGCAAAGATTGGCCCGATCGCTACTCGCAATTGCTCACCGCGCGCGGAATCGATCTTTCCGGCGTTGCACAAGACCCCGAAAAAAATTCCTATTTCTGGCATGGTCGATATTCCGCAGACTTGCAGAATCGAGCTACGCTCGCTTGCGAGGTCCAAGGGTTTGATCGATTTATTCCTCGTTTGCCGGACACTTTTCGCAGGAGCCGCTTTGTTTTCTTGGGAGCCGCTTCGCCCGCGGTTCAATTGTCGACGCTCGACCAATGCGTCGATCCTGAGTTTGTCTTTGCCGATACCGTGGACATGTGGATCGAACGATCGCCGCACGAACTTCGACAACTGCTTAAGCGACTGAACTGCTTGTTCATCAACGATTCCGAAGCCCGCCAATTCACCGGAGAACGGGATCTGATACGAGCCGCAAAAGTCATCCAATCCTGGGGCCCCCAATCGGTCGTCATCAAAAAAGGAGAACACGGCTGTCTCCTTCTCGACGGGCATTCTTT
>JANODW010000212.1:0-5859 GCA_031412875.1 Pirellula sp.
CGAGCAAGACCGTTCCGGGTGGGACGACCAGGATCAGATCCTCGCCGCTCTTGCCGTGACAGTCCGAACCGGTGCCCGGCGTGCCGTTCTCGGCCCGCCAATGCCTTTGATGCGCGAATTGCACCAGCGAGTTCACGCCGGCTTTTGCCCGTACAATGACGCTGCCGCCACTGCCGCCATCACCACCGCAAGGACCGCCTCGAGGCACGTGCTTTTCTCGGCGGAAAGCCATGCATCCACTACCACCTTTACCAGAGATGGCTTCAACTTCGACGCGGTCTACGAACATAATAAAAGATCAGATCTTGGCTGGAACCAAAGCAAAGGACTGGGAATAGACGATTCAAAAAATGCAGAACTGCGACTATTCCCGGGTGTTGGAATTAGAAAAATTAAGCAGATTCAGCGATTCGGACGTTGATGCGACGACCTTCTTGATCGAAGTAAACGTTCCCTTCAACGAGCGAAAAAATGGTGTAATCCTTGCCCATACCTACATTGCAGCCAGGATGCCATTTCGTTCCGACTTGGCGGATAAGAATGTTTCCGGAAAAGACTTTTTCGCCGCCGAACTTCTTGACGCCGCGACGTTGTGCATTGGAATCACGACCGTTTCGGGTAGATCCCTGACCTTTTTTGTGTGCCATTGAATAGCCTAATTACCTGTGCCGAGTTGGATTGTCAAAACCAGCTAAATATTGCCGCTCACGCGGGGCCAATAGTTTAACGGTAGATCCACTGATAATCAAGGCGTTCTTTCAGGTTAAACTGCTTTAGATAGTATTCCACCCGCTCTTTGTTTTCAAAGGCAGGCAGTCCCAGCAAAATGCGATCTTTGGCTTCATCCAATGCATCGCCCGGCCGCCAATGGTAGATGCGCAAAGTTTTGCGATCGAACTGCTTTTCGCCATTGGAATCGATTCGAATTTTGTAAGCGTTGGTGAGGCCACGCACATCCACTGCGAAAAAATCGAGACGGGGATCGATATCGGTCCACGTTGCCACCCCCCAAACCGACTTGTCTTCGTCCAAACTGCTCGAAGCTATATCCAACTTGGAGATCTCGATGTGGTCCAGCAACGGCTTGCCTACCCTTTCTCGGGCCGCAATCGCTTCGATAGCAGAAGGCAAAATCTTCGCATCAACGACAACATTCCGTTCCTTGCTCAAGATCGTGAAGCGGGGAATGAACCGCACCGCTTCAAACTTTACCTTTTCGGGATTCCCGGGAACTTCAGCCGCAATGGTGGGCGCCAAGTCTTCTCCGGTGTAGCGGACTTTGTAGACCAAATACCAAACCACTTTTTTCTGAAATCTGCCGCTCGCTTGAGGAACGTCCACTTCGATCAATCGCACCGGTTTGAACGAAAACTCCAGGCCCCAAACGGGATGCCGAAAAACAACGTCCTTGGACAAAGCCAGAAGCGTTTCGCTAGGGGAAGCGAAATGCGGTTTGCTTTCGGGAAAATCGGGAGCCGCCCATTCCAACTCGGGGTGCTTGGAAACGAATTCCAGATCGAACGGCCCCAAAGCGGTGTCTTCGGAATTCTGGTCCGGCGGCACAACCGTCATCACCCCACTTGCCAGCTTGCGAGGCGACAGGCTAGCAGGAGTCAATCCAAGCCCTAAATCGCTCGGAGAATTGGACTGGGCCAGGACGAATCCATTGCACTGGAATGCGACCGCTACGACCAAAAATGATGAAAAAACCCAAGTTTTCACAGTTTAATGTTCCACACGGGAGCAGACGAAGGAAAGTCGGCGAACTCCGATAGCAGACCAAGTTCCCAACAAAAACATACCCGGAGTATAATTCGTCGCGGCCACCCGCGCAATCGAAAACTCCGGGATAGTGGAATTTTTGGAATTCAAAGAGAGGATCAAAGCGAGGCGCTGAAAAAACGAACGTTTTACCAGGCCCAGCGACCACTATTTCTTGCGGTGTCGGATCCTAGCACGCATGCGTCTCTTTTTACGACCAACCTTACGACGACCTCGACCTGTTTTCTTTACACCCACGAACAAATGCTCCTAAATCAAAGGCGAGAAACATGTGTTTCCACCAGGCAGTGACAAAAATCTCTTCATGTCGTCGCTAAGAATCAAAGGATCGACGCGCCAACCAAGCTGCGTAGCGTAACACAATGCATCGGTTATTGACAAGTCCATGCGGGGCTTTTGTTTCCAAGCCTCAAAAGCTCATTCCTGGGTGTGCAACCCGCACTCGGTCTTGCCCGTCCCGCTCCAACGCCCTGCCCGCTCGTCTTCGCCCAACCCTGTCGCTCGCGTGCAAGGCCAACAGCCAATGCTGGTAAAGCCGTTGTCATGCAACGGATTATAAGGAATCTTGCTGTCCAAAATCCGATTCCAAACCAGCGTCTTGGTCCATCCAGCCAACGGGCTGACTTTGACCAAATGGAATTTTTTGTCCCAACCCACGATCGGAACTTGGGCGCGATCCGGACTCTGATCTCTCCGAATGGCGCTCGCCCAAGCATGCATCCCACGGGCCGCGCGTTTGAGAACGATCAACTTGCGATCCCCGCAACATTGATTCGAATTGGTCTTATACAACGGCCCGCCATGCAGTTTTTCATATTCGAAAACCGTCAAGTCCGGCTTCAAGAGCTCCACTTCGATCCCATAAAGCTCTGCGACTTTGTCTCGCAATGCCAGCGTTTCTGGAAACTGATAGCCGGTGTCCAAATTAAAAACCCGCGTATTGCGACCAATCCGCGAGAGCATCTCGAGGATCACCATCCCCTCCGGACCAAAAGCGGTCGCCATCGTGAACTTGTCCGCATACCGATCGATGGCCCAAGCCAAAATTTCTTCCGGGGCCGCTGACTCCAGCCGACGACTTTGCTCGGCAAGCTCCTCGAGAACTTCGGGGGTAGGCAACAACGGCGGGGTCGCCGCTTGGGAACCAATGAGCTCGCCATTCGTTCCACCGGTTTCACCAGTGTCATCGTGTAAAGGGCGAGAGCGGTTGGACAAGTTGGATCAGCACTGCAAAACGGGTTTGATATTGAGAGGAATCTGCCGCAATAATACAGCCTTGCAAGTCCACCGGTCAAGCTGAAGCAATCCTGCGCTGACGAACCGGATCGGTTCCTGTACGCTGATGACGAGTGTAACAACCACCAACCAAGGCCCGAGAAAATGCCTATTTACGAATTCTATTGCCCACCCTGCCACACGATTTACAGCTTCTTTGCCCGTTCGATGAATCAAGCTGTCGCTCCCAAATGCCCAAAATGCGGCCGCAAGAAATTAGAAAAAAAGATATCCCGTTTCGCGATCTCCAAAGGCCTTACGGAAAATAGCAGTACGCCAGACCCCTTCGAAAATGTCGACGAATCCAAAATGGAACAGCTTATGGCTGAGATGGCACCCCACTTGGAGGAAGGTGGCGACGGTCCTGAAGATCCCCGCCAAATGGCCAACGTCATGAAACGCATGTTTGAACTGACCGGCATGCAACCCACCGGCGCAATGCTGGAAGCCATGAAACGGATGGAAGCCGGCGAAGACCCGGACAAAATCGACGAAGAAATGGGGGATGCCCTCGATGGCGACGGCGACCCCTTCGCCGCACCAGAAACCAAAGGTAAAAAACTATCGCGATTCTTCGAGGCCCCCAACGTCGATCCGGAATTGTATGATTTGTAAACGCCACCACCGGCCTCTCTCTCCTTGGCAGCATCCAAGCCGTTGATACGTGCATTCGCAAGTCAAGCCCATGCGTTGCATAGGCCCAGCAAAAGCTCTGTGCAAGAACAGCAGTCCTGCAATGCCAACCGCTACAGGAGCCATTGCACGAACAAGCTCGCCGATACCGTGCGAGCCGACTCCATCTGCTCGCGTCCCCCAATCCGCGAGCTCGATTCCAAGCCGACTAAATAAAAAAAGACCTATCCAAACCACCCATACCGAATGGAACGAAATGCAACCCAACGACTCCGTCGACCGATCCGTGGATCTCGGCTGGCTAATCGATTCTCCTGAACGCGCTCTCTCATGGGGTCGCCACGCCGATCGCGATGCAAAAGGGGCAGCCACTCTTCGTCAATACATCTACATGCAAATGGCGGCATCGGACTTGGTGCTCGACGAGGAGGCCCGACTCAAAGTCGATTTGCCGGAAGGTCTATTGGCAAATCTAGAAGAAAAGAACCGCCTCCTATCCTTGCTCAAGGCCCCTATCGATCAGCGTATCGAAGCGTTCCTTGCAAGCCACTTCGCTGATGTCGCGCTCGAATCCCCATTGAAATTACCTTCGATGACCTTGGTCCTGGACCATCATGGCTTGGCCAGGCAACTCAGCCTTCCCGATGGCGGCGACCGTTTTGAGAATGAATTGGTAAGTTCGTACCGGGTGGCAAACGGCGTCCTTCACAATCCTCGCGCGGATCGGCGGACCACTCAAGGAACATTCCATGTTACCGAAGGGGGATTGCCAATCGCTGGGGACAAACGCAGCGTGCCCAAGCATGTGTTCGCGAAACTGTTCCATCATGCGGTGAATCCCCCGGATGCGCTATTGGAATTGCCGTTCACGCAGTCGAACTCATTGCCCGCCAAAACATTTGTATCGCTTTTGATCCGCCCGCTCGTTTGCCCCGCGGTGGAAGGCTACTGTCCCTACAAGACGATGGAGATTCGCTTTTTTGCGCCCGGGGGCTTGGTCAGCAATCTGGATTTCGTCGAGTCTATTTTCGGCAATTCAGGGGACCCCTTGGTTCCTGAGAACGACGCCGCATTGGATTGTGTGCACTGGACCGGCCACACCGGTTGCGTCATCCTCGCTCCCCATCTGATCCATTTGACCAAAGAACAATTAGGCTTGCCCCATGTCTCCAAAGCGACCGACTTGCAAATACGGGACCGCATGTGCTGGGAGGATCCGTCCGAAAAATACAATGACGGTAGCGCCTTCAAGATCACTTGCCGCAACCAAGACGGCGTGATCATTACATTGATCGCGGACAACTATTTCGGATACTGCAAGAAAGAGGTCAAGACGCAAATCAGCTACGCCACCAACCTCTTGGGCAACGTCGAAGAGGAGCATGCAGGCGGAACATTGGCCTTCGCTTCGCACAATTTGGGCGAAGAGTTCCAATGGGATTCGCGGCGATACAATGGACGCGCATTCATCGATGTCCAGCGGGAGTACTCCAACTTCATCGACATTCAGCCCGAAGGCTACGGGGTGGACCGACAGCATCCGAGACTCATCTACGTTCCAGAAAACGCTTTTGCCTCGTTGTTTGACCGAACCATTCGATGGACACGAGACGGCCAAGACTATTCGATTGCGCTGGAACCGAGCAAAGTCTACATGGCCCCTAGCGGCTACAAGGTCCGAATGGAAAAACACCCTTGCGCCCCGTCGTGGAGATTGATCGGAACAGCCGGCGAAGGGACCGTGTGCCATAAACCTTGCACCGTCAGCGGAGGAGGCAAAAGTGAGATTAGCAAATCGCTCCGCGACTATATGCAAGGTGGCCCCATTTTTGTATCGGACATCGACAGCGACTTCCATCAACTGCAGGAACTGTTCGATCGCGATTATTCGGACCGCTGGCGGCCTGATTCGTCCGAAAAACCGGACTACGAACGACGCAGCAGTCGCAAAGTCCTAGACCCTAGTCGAACGCTCGGCAGCGTGATCAAACTACTCACATCGTCGCGCGAATACACCGACGATTACAACAAGTGGTTGCGCTCAATACCAGGCTCGATCTATGCAATGGCCTTCATCATCAAGCGCTTCTCCAAACCTGAATGGCAAGGTAATTGGCGAGAACATTTCAGTGTCGATGTCGTCAATGGTGAACCAGGTCATGAGCTGAA
>JANODW010000213.1:0-6091 GCA_031412875.1 Pirellula sp.
TCAAAATCGACTTTGTCGCCCGTTACTGCGGTATCTCGGTAATCAATGTCGAGCAATTGCCCTTCTTTTACCTTGAATTGACGACCACCGTCACAAATAATCGCGTACATAATGATTCGGAAACAAACTGTGCAAAAACGAGAATCCGGAACGGGTCCGGTTTACGGAGGGTAGAGGATAACAGCCTCCCGCTCCATCGTCGAGTGCAAAGAGCCAAATTTCCTCCCGACTCGATTCTTTCAGCGTATCCTCGGCTCGCTCGGCCCATCTTTCGCAGCCGAGCAACCTTCGAAACCGCTAAAAAAACACTACAATCACGCCATGAACCAACCAAAACCTTGGCTCGATTTGGACGAAGTGACGCGACAGCTCTGTATCCTGACGGCCGAGCAGCTCGGCTTAAAAATCGACCGAGTCAAGCCAGAGAGTCGCCTCATTGAAGACCTCCATTGCGATAGCCTCGAATTGTTAGAGCTGATCATGGAGACCGAAGACGCGTTCGGTTTGACGATTCCCGAGACGCAATCGACCCCCGTCGGCAAACTCCTATTCACGCGATCCCCTTTTCGAATTCGGGACTTGGCTGAATTTGCATTTCTAAATCAAGGTACGGGGACCCCAAAACGTCGTGGCTGGCGCAGCGTTCCAGTACAAAATCTAGACGAGACACCGCGAGTGTCCGGACAACTTGGCGGTCGATGGTCGCCTAGTAAGGACAGCGGCAAGCCACTTTTCGAGCCGCTTGAATCCAGCAACTCCTATCCCATGTTCCGTCGAACAAGCGATGGGATGGTTTGCGTCCAACTGCCGGGAGGAGAGTTCACCATCGGCTCGGACGCGATCTCCGCAAGCGACGATGAAAAGCCGGCTCATCCTATCTCACTTTCGCCGTTCTTGATCGACATCGAACCGGTTTCTGTGACTGCATTCTGCCGGTTTCTCAATTCGTTGGATGCAGCTCCGCATGAAATAAAAACGCTTGTCGGCCTCCACGCCGACGACGATCGGCGCGCTCATATTCAGATTGACCATCACAACGATCGCTGGGCCCCAAAGCCGGGTAGGCAGATGCAGCCGATCGTGTTGGTGACTTGGTTTGCTGCCAACGCGTACGCGTTGTGGGCCAACGGTTGGGACTGGCGAGACTCCCCATCGCCTTACGGTTTTTTGCCCTCGGAAGCTCAGTGGGAATATGCGTCTCAGGAAGCCTTCAATGATCCTTCGTTGATTCAAGCTGGCCTCCATCGACGCGGCGAGACTTATGCCGACGGTGTGCTGCCCCTTGCGGACGTCCACCACCCTTTCGGAGTGTCCAAATTTGGTTTGCGGCATATGAGCGGAACGGTTTGGCACTGGTGCAACGATTGGTTCGATCCCGATTTTTATAAAACAACGGATGCTGGGGAGCCCGACCCCTTCAATCGAAAGGGCACCCGCATTCGAAGCGAACGCGGTGGTAGTTGGGTCGGCCCGCTCGAACTATGCAGCCCCACCTACCGGCGCGGCCGGAATCCAAACGCTCGCGGTCGATGCCTGGGCTTTCGATGCATCAGTTCACTCGTCGGCTAGACGGGCATTGCAGAACGAGGGCAGAAAATCACTCCTGATGGAAGGCTTGCGACACAAACGTCAAAACCGTCGGGAGCGACTCACGCCAGTAGGTCCATTTGTGGCCGCCGTCGCGAACTCGAAACTCATGAGGAATTTCTTTTTTACGCATTGCGATATGGACCAACGCGTTCCCTTCGTAAAGAAAGTCATCATCTCCGCAATCGATATACCATCGCACCGCTTTCTTTTGATTGTCGGGGATACGATTCACGAGTTCCAACGCGCTGTGTTGCAGGTAATGCGCTTTGAGTTGCTCGTCGGTGGGCTTGTCCGCCTGAGCCGTCGCTTCATTTCCTGGCCTGCCGCGAAGGGCCCTCTCCTTGGATTCCTCGAATGTCAACGGACCCGTACTGGCGCTCAACGGGCAGGCGGACGAAAAGAGTTCCGGATGGTGGAGGGCATACATGAACGAGCCTCCCCCTCCCATCGATAGCCCAGCAACAGCGCGATAGCGTTTCTCGCTCTTGATGCGGTACTCCTTCTCGACGAACGGCATGAACTCTTGAAAAAAGAAGTCCTCGTAACGCCACTCCCCTTTGACATCGTTGAAGTATCCTCGTTGGCCTGTGTTTGCATCCGGCATGACGATCACCATCGGCGTCGCTTGCCCCTCGCGGATGGCTCGATCAGCAATCGATTGGACTTCTCCAAACTGGACCCAACCCGTCTGGTCATCACCGCCTCCATGCAGCAGGTATAAAACAGGGTAGCTGCGTGCGGAAGTATCGAAACCAGGCGGTAGGTACACGGCGTATTTCCGCTCACCGCCCAAGATCGTGCTTTGCATCTTACAGGAGTCGAGCACCTTGCTGAATTGCGCCTTCGCAGAACTGCTGATGCAGAACGCTGCAAGTAAAAACAACACAAATTTTTTCATGAGGAGGGATCTTTCATGGCCAACAACAAGTCGCGCTTGCTGCAGGAGAGAGGGAGAGAATCAGGGAGCAAGATCAAATGGCAGGCCTCATCTTAACGAAAAGCGGAGGCTGGACCAAGCATAGAGAAAATCATTCCGCCAGCAGCACTGTGCAGCTTCATGCAGTCTTCCTGCCGTTGGAGGTGCAAGCAAATGCGATGACCGGCCGCGAGCTTGAAACCAAAATTGATTTTTCGGCTTTTCCTCTATCTTGCCTGCACTACATTGGCGGGCATGGCAGAACTCAATCCACCCCAGCAAGAAGCCGTCGACACCCTTTCGGGCCCACTATTGGTTTTGGCGGGCGCAGGCACCGGAAAAACGCGAGTGGTTACCTTTCGTGTCGCCAATTTGATCAAGAACGGCATTCGCCCCGACCGTATTCTGGCGGTGACGTTTACCAACAAAGCGTCTATGGAAATGCAGGAACGGATCAGCCATCGGCTCAAGTTTCCCAAGAAAGTCCGGCGAGGACAACCTGCGCCCCCTCGACCCGCTGTCGGCACGTTTCACTCCCATTGCGTGCAAATCCTCAAGCGCCATGCAAAGGAACTTGGGTATCCCGACAAATTTACGATCTATGACCGAGGGGATGCCGAAAGCGTCGCCCGCACGGTACTTCGCGAGATTCGCGTCCACGACGATATGCTCAAACCATCTGACTTCTTGAGCATCGTTAGCCGTTGGAAGAATCAAGGCGTTCGGCCCGAGCAAGCCGATGGCGTGGCCACATCCGATAAAGAACATCTGGCCGCAAGCGCATTCAAGCGATATCAACGTTCGCTCAAAGTGCATGCTGCATTCGACTTCGATGACCTGCTCGTCTGCACCGAGCAGTTGCTTTCCGAAAACGAAAAAGTCCGACTGGCGGAGGCTGCGCGATATGACCATGTATTGGTCGACGAGTACCAGGATACCAATGGGACTCAGTACCGCATTATTCGTGCGCTTGCAATCGACCACCGCAATCTTTGTGTTGTGGGAGATGACGACCAATCCATCTACGGCTGGCGCGGGGCCGAAGTGAAACATATTCTCAATTTCAAAAACGATTGGGCCGAGGCCAAAGTCGTTCGGCTCGAAGACAACTATCGGTCCACCGATGCCATCCTGCAGATGGCCAATCGACTGATCCTCTTCAACACGCAGCGACACGACAAAGTCCTGCGGGCGGCCCGTCCGAATGGATTGGCGCCTCGCATCCTGCAATTCGCTGACGAGGGCGAAGAAGCCAAAGGGGTGGTAGAGGAAATCGACGCGCGCTTGAAGAAAGATCTTACGACACAGCCAAAGAATTTCGCCATCCTGTTTCGCACCAACGAACAACCGCGCCCTTTCGAAATGGAGCTTCGACGGTGCAAGATCCCGTACGTGATCACCGGTAGCCAATCGTTCTTTGACCGCAAGGAGGTCCGAGACATTCTCGCCTACTTCAAATGGATCGATAAACCGGACGATGAGCTATCTCTCCTGCGAGTGATCAATGTACCGCCGCGGGGTTTGGGCGCTTCGAGCGTCGACAAGTTGCTCAAGCAAGCTGTATCGACAGGCACAAGCGTTTGGAAGATCATGCAGGACGATGCCTTTGTCAAAGCGCTTCCCGCAGCCGCGCAGCAAGGTATCAGCAGTCTTAAATTTCTATTCCGAGAATTTGCAAAAAAATTCCAAGGCTCAAGCGACGCAGAGACGGACCCCAACACCGCGCCTCAGCCCATCGTGTTTGAGCGAGATATCTCCGATCAACCGACCGATCCTAGCGAGTCCGAAGACGATGAATCGGAAATGATCGAAGGATCCGGCCATTTGACTCAAGCCGCGCGGGCGTTCATCGACGCGATCCACTACAAACGGGAGATCAATCGCCTGTACCCCAACGCCGAAGAAGCCACGGCGAGAATCGGTTCGCTTGAGGAAGTCATCAATGCGATCGCTGCCTACGAACATGAGTCAAACAAACCGGAGTTGGGAGATTTTCTGTCGAAAGTCACACTCGAAGGGCGCGAGTTCGGTTCGCCCAAGGAAAAAGAACTCCAACGCAATGCGGTCTCCCTCATGACGTACCATAGCGCCAAGGGATTGGAATTTCCGATTGTCTATATGGTCGGAATGGAAGAAGGGGTTTTGCCACACCGTCGGTCCCTGGTTGATTCGGCCGATGGCGTCGATGAAGAGCGACGACTGTGCTACGTAGGAGTCACCCGGGCGCAGGACGAACTGTCGCTGTGCTTGCCCATGTCGCGGCTCAAATGGGGCAAGGCCAGGCCCACCTATCCAAGCCGTTTTCTTTACGAAGTCACGGGACAAGCAGACAATCCGAACTGCGCCAAAGCAATCAAGGCCGCAACCAAAGAAGCCGTACGCGCGCTGCTTTGAAATGGCCAACGCATTTTGCCTGCTCCCCGATACCCCAAGCGATAAAGTCTGCCCAGCCTCGACAGTCACCACTTGATGGAATCCGCACCAAATGTGAATTTTGCGATAAAAAGTGGGAGGTCGCCCCACGATTTAGGTTGAATTCGCGCATACGCATCGAACCGAAGATTCTTTCTAAAGTAATCCCCCCAATTGAAACGAAACTAGGTGCAGGACGGCTTCATCTGCGCTGGACAACTCGAAAGAGTCAAGTCCAGTTTTTTGAAAAGCTGGCCGAGGTTGATTAGGGGGGAAAATGCTCGCAATCCAGGAATCTATTGCCTGGATGCAGCTACCGGTGCGCTGTTGCTACGGCTTCGAGGCGTCACTGGCAGTGCGGGCGGATTCTCTGTACCCAGTCGGCTCGGCTGGTTAGCCGAATTCGAATGTTTGGGTTGGGCAAATGCGTTCCGTCGTAGGGGTGCGGTTGCTCGTAAAATGCTCAGGCTAAGGATTCGAGTCGGTTCAAAGCAGAGATGTTTGCCGCGAAAAAGCAGAGAAGGAGCTTTGCGTTTCGCACTGCGAACGAGTCGGACTAATGATGTTAATGCCCAGACCCAGTTGTCGCTTGGCAGTGGATCGATTGCATTCATTCTTCGGAATGAAGTCAGCTCGGTCACCGTCAGGTCCAACAAGGGCAACTACCGTCATGGGGTGGATACGCATCGTATCTATCCCGGACTCACTCACTATTGGAAGGTAACGGAGACCAAAAATATGAAGGTGTTCACCACAGGCCAGGTCGCGAAGATCTGCAAGGTGGCCCCGAGAACCGTCAGCAAATGGTTCGACTCCGGCCGACTCAAAGGGTACCGCATCCCCGGTTCACAAGACCGACGCATTCCCCGAGAGTATCTTATCAGGTTTCTCAAAGAGCATGGAATGCCACTTGGGGACTTGGAAGATGAGGCCATGGCCAAAGTATTGATCGTTGCACAAGACCAAGTGTTGATCGAGAATCTCACGCGCGAACGTCCGCTTGAAAGATCGTTCAAAGTCGGCACGGCTGCAAGTGGTTTTGAGGCGGGCATCCAAGCAGAGAGTTTCCATCCCGACTGCATGATCGTAGACTTCTCGATCGGCAAAGTGGAAGCGCTGCAGATTTGCCAAAACCTGCGTAAGAATAACGACTTTACCGATATTATCCTGATC
>JANODW010000214.1:0-6219 GCA_031412875.1 Pirellula sp.
ATAAAAACATTCCCTACAGATACAATTTACCCGCTATTAAAAGTCGGATTTCAGTGTTGACCACCAAAATAAAAACACTGGATTTGTACATGCAATTGAATCAAATTCCCGACAGCAAAGTGATTGCGAGAATACCCGCTCCGCCCACGGTTCCGGCTTTTTTGATCCGTACATCTCGCTCGCTCTGCTTTTCCCAGCCCCGGATCTTTGCCAGTTGTTCGGAAGAGATATGCAGTCCCATCCAAAGCTGATGGTAGGTACCGGACGGGCGATCTTGAACGTTGTCGAAGAATTGCTCCCGTTTCACCCAATATTTCTCAATGTATTCCTGAGTCAACTGGGGCAGTTTGGCACTTTCAAACTCTAAAACGTTCTTCTTCAAATAAGCGCGAACTTCGGCCATCATGCGGGATTTCAAATCCTCACTGCACTGTTCGAGATCGGGGAGGAGGGAGCTGCTAATCACGAAGCTACGCTCCTCTGCGTTCGCACCACCGTTCCTCAACCCACTTTTGACCCATTCGGGCGTATTCTCGTTCAAGAAAGGCATTGGCACTTCTTCGTCGGTCTGCATTCCCGCGTTGGTCCGGGTCCCCTCACGGGTTCGCGCACTCTCGGTGGGCAACAAACCGAACGATTCGACGTTGACGCGTTCGGCGGTAACACTCGACCTTGCAGGTTCTGGAGGCACAGGCGGAACAGGATTCTCAACTGGACCGGGTGCGGATTCCGAAACGTTCCGACCTTGAGTAGCGGTCCGCTGCAATTTGCTGATCTTGGCCTCCATCGCCTCCAGCCGCTCTCGCACCTTCGGCAAATCCTCCAGCATTTTGTTCAAGTCGACGTAGCCCCCAATCTTATGAAAAAAGCTCTCCGATCCGGGGGATTTGATTTCGACTTTCGTTTCTTGATTGTCGTCCGTAACGGTGACCACCACAGGGTCTTGGGACTGTGCGATTGCAACCGCGCTCAGCACCAAGAATGCAGACAGTTTTTTTAGTATCCGTGTTGGGAACGTACGCATGATATTGCCGATAGGAAGAGTGATTGTGCTCATGGGTTCAAACCGTCGTCGATCTAGGCCAATTGACTTTTCTCGTGATAGTCCATCCAGGGCGATGCCATCTGCAGCGTGAAGGAGGTGACGCCGGCGAGGATAAAGCACCAAGGTGCGGGGAAGTAAAACAACCCCTGAACCAAGGCTGCCATCGCGACGCTCCAAGCGATCGCCCAAACACTAAATCGATTCTTGCGTAGGACGTCTGACTGCCTCCACCACCGCACGATCCACAACAATGCGGCAAAGTAAGCAATGTGGCCGGCAAGCAATGGTACCGAGTTGCTGTCATAAAACCCTTGCCAGCTCTTGTTCCAGTTGCCGCCGCCAGCATTGATTACCACGATGTCATGATTGGTGGTGATCTCGGACCAAGGGACCATAAGGAATTCGCTAAGGAAAAAGCTTCCGACCCCTAACATTACCCCGGCGGTCAACTGAGCAAAACGAAAAACGATGGAGTCCTCCGTCTTGGATTCCCAGCGACGCGACAGAAACAGAATGGTCCAGGTCATCGCCAACGACATGATTCCTGTCCACGCGATGCCGCTGACCAGTGTCGGCGCATTGCCCTGATTCTTTGCGACCGTCAACAGTCCACCCCCTACAGCCAGCACTGCAGTCACAATGCCGGAGAATGCCCAACCGCGAGTGTACTCATGGGTGCGAGCCCAAAACCCTCTGCCTTTGAGATCCAATCGCTTTTCCGCTTGCCATGTCCTCAACGCAACTTTGCGAGGAACAGGTGCAGGCTTTGGCTCCGAAACCGGCGATTTGGCGTAGTGCACTGTCGGCGGGACGGCGGCCGCCGGGGAATTGCGGACCGGTTGGGGACTTCTAGCGTATTGCGGCTGCGCGGGCATCGATTGCGTGGGAAAGGGTTTATGCGATCCACCCAAAAGGTACCAGATGACGTAATAGCAAACGTAGACTCCCAGTAGCACGAACATCATCGGGGCGATCAATGCCGAATTCATCACCAAAAAAATGATCGACAACGCGATGGCCACACCGCGACCGCCCGGGGGGAGATTGCGGAAAAAGTTTTGCGCCTCGCCCACCGCTTGATGAATGGCTCTGGCAACAGGTTCGCGATACAGATTCTCTGCCATCGTGGGCCGATTGGCTCCGTTTCGATAACGCCATGGATCGGAATGGGGCTTCTCAGGAGAAGCAACCGTCGCATCGAAATTCCCGATCGGTCGAGCGATGGGAATGGGGTTGGCTTCTGCGCCTCTCGCCACTTGGATGACCGGCGGCGCATTGACTTCAACCGCATTGTTGACTTTGATTGCCAAACCGCTTGCATCCAGCCCCCAACCCAGCGCGGTCAGCATTTCACGGCAATCGCGAAACCTGGCCGCTGGATTCTTGGCTAAAGACTTTTGAATCACATAAGCAAACGGTTGCTGCACTCGGGACAAATCCGGATCGGCAGTCAAGTGCTTCAAAATAATCTCTTGACTGCTCTCGCCGTCAAAGGGAACCGTGCCTGTCAGCAACTCATAGAGGATGATCCCCAGGGAGTAGATGTCGATCTCTTTGCCGTATTCTCCTTTGCCAATCTCGGGAGCCATATAGTGAAAAGTGCCGACGCTTTCGGTTTGTCCACCTCGCCGGGATGCGCTGATGTATTTCGATAACCCGTAGTCGCCGATCTTGATCAAGCCACCATCGGTGAAGACGTTTGCGGGTTTGAGATCTCGATGCACTATCCCTTGGTCGTGCAAATACGCGACCCCGGCTGCCAACTGTGCAAACCATTGCATGGCTTCCTCGGGAGCCATTCCCTGACTCGATTTGTCCATCAAGTCGCGGAGCGAGTCCCCGTCGATGAACTCCATCACGATCCACCCCTGTTCGATCTTATCAAACTTGATGTCGTAGATCGCAACAAGGTTGGGATGGCGGAGGTTGAGGCAGTGGCGGACACCGCGTACCTCAACTTCGAGATTTTTCTGTATCCGCTTGAGGGCGACTTCCTTGCCGGAATCGCTCTCCGCAAAATAGACTTCGCCGAAGCCACCCGACCCAACGCCTCGCTTGATTTTGTAACCATCGAGAGGAGTGTCGCCGCTGCCGTATTGGAATTTCATCGAAACACCGATGGGTTCTGATCTACTGAGTTCATTGGAGTGGTTGCTAAGGGACAAACCCTTGGCGGTATCAATGGCTAAAGATTCTTTGGGGGGGCGTCGAAGCATAGCAAACATTATGTTCTCTCCGTCACCTTGGGTGCAAATGCAGTCGCTGGGATCTGCTGCGATTCTATGGACATGGTTAGTTTACTCTGGGTTGAAATTCGTATCTGCGCTTGAAAACTTGGTCGCTTTATTCGAGCGTCATCGAAATTTCGTCGCCACGAATCCTCTGGCCCTGAACCAATGGAAAAGGGGCGCGAACTGGCTTCCCATCGATTTGAACGTTGGCTTGCTCGCTGACCCGACACATCCATTCTTTGCCATTTCGGAATAGCACCACTTTGGTAGTCCAATCCGGGCAAACGATATGGGAGTTCGCTTCAGGCCCTAGCACACAGGATTCGCCCATCAGCAATGCCGCAGAGAGTAACGGCTGCCAACGCGTATGGCCCATCAACTCCAATCGAGCGGAGCCGCTCAATTGCGTCGGTTTGACATAACGCAGCTCGATTCTAGACCCGAGCCCAATGATCGAACCATCCACAAGTGCGACGGCTCGATCGATCTCCACACCGTTGACCCATACGGCCTGCAGCGGTTGGATGAGATGGTCCTCGCCATGACGCCGTATCACCGCCGACCGCCTGCTCAAGTCTCCGCGGATCGCCAAATCGACTTGATTCCCAGGAAACGCTTGCCCGATCGTGACTTCCGTAGTATCGCAAATTGCGTAGCTACCTACTCCATCGATCCAAAGGATTTTCGGTTGAGCCATGGCGATCGTGGGGCCGGAGGAGGAAACAGGTCTCTCGAGATGGCTCATCATACTATCATCCTCTCGTTTTGACCCGAGTAAAAAGAACCGCAAGCGAACCGAAGATCGCTTGCGTTAGAAGTGGCCTCATCGACAAACTATCGATTATCGACCAACGATTTTACTTCAGAGACACCACGATCGAAGTAGTGTGAAATTTGATCCACCAAATCCGATGGAGCCGAATCTTCTGTCACGGGAATCCCAACGGTAATGTCGTTGATATCGGCCAGCCGTTCCTCGACGTCGATTCGGGTACCGATGTCAGCAACAATCTGGCGAACCGAACTGACACGACTATCGTTTACCGAAAACCTATTGCTGGTCTTGGCAACATCCACCATCGTCAAACGGGCTTGCAGGTTTTCGACCGCGATCTCCAATTCGCGTTTGTTCGCCAACATCTCGTCCAGTTTGCGACGGGCCCCTTCGAGGTTCCTCTCGCGTGCAGCCAAAATCTTCTCGACCTTGTCTGCAGTCGCTTCCTGGGTTTGATAGTTCTTGAAGCGGCTCGCTAGGTCCTTCTTGACGGTATCGATATCCCAACTCTTGCCACCGTATTGGACAAACGTCACTCCGCTCTGGACGTCGTCCTTGAGCTTCATAATGGCCTGCTTGGATTTGGCCAGCTTTTCATTCTTTTCCAACACTTCGCGTTGAAGCCTTGCAACTTCCACTTCTTCCCGAGCGATGACCTTGAGATTGTTCGCAATATCTGGCTTCAAGTCGCGGATTTGTTCGCGAGCATTGCTGATTTGAACGTCCAACGGAATCTGCTCCTTAATCGATTCTCGCAGGCTGTGATACCCAGTCTTCACATAGCTCAAACTCGACGTGCCAGCCAGGAGAGCACCTGAGCCAACGACAATTGCAGATCCTAACAAAACTTTCTTTAACATGGTATTTCCCCCAAAAGCTGATGAAACAGAGACGGGTCAACCCCGTACTGCCGCTCCCATTCATCATGCCGTTTTCAATGCTAGCCTACCCTTTGCAAGCCACCAAACCATTGAAAACCGACTGAATATGAGGGGCACGGACAAGAAGAGATTCGAGAGCGCCAAGCGAATCTTGGAAGTTTTTTCCATTTTTGCGTCACGTATGCCCGCTCCCTTTTTTGGTGAGGAAACCCAGTTTTGCAACGGCGAAGCAATCTTGACTCAAAATCGTAATTTTCCTAATTCCCAACAGCTTGGAAACCGAAAAGTTTTTCTTTCACTGCCATGATGCCGTTCCCCCACCCGACAATCACCCCTAAAACCGCGATCAAGCAATCCTTGCGACGAGCTTGCTGCGCGATTGCTTACTTCGCCGCGACGTGCTGCGCCGTGGCCTGCCTAGCGCTGACTGGCTGTCGGCAACGTGCCTATACCGAACTGTATGTCGAAAATATGGCCAGCGAAATCCGAATGCTCGAAGACCGCATCTGGGAATACGACGCTGCGTATCGCGAAAAAGATGCCGAATACGAATGGCTTCAACAGCAAATCGCCTCGCTAAAGAAAAAGAACGCCGAGCTGCTCAAAAAAACCACTCAAAAGCCTGAGTCGGACGCTCCGAAAACAAACCCCTCTCGCCCCTTCCATTTGAAACCGGACCAAAACGAACCTCGAAACGTCCAACCGAACTCCCCAACCGGAGATCGATACGAAGCCCCCTCGGTGCTCGTGCCCGAAACCCTGGATAGCCCACCTCCCGTTGTTTCAAAATCCCCAACCTCTCCGCCCCAAAACAAACCGAACCCAAACCCTAGCGTCGAAGACCTTCTGCCACCCCAAGGGAACCCGACCCTAGCGCCCCCTCCGATCCCGGAATCTCTGAAAAATCCGTCCGAACAACCGCGCGCCTCCAACGGAATCCGCCTCCCTAAAAAGAACACAAGCCTGCCCGATGCCAGTCTTTTGAACACCGAAGTCGACTTGCCCGATGCTATGGTGCGATCCGCACAACAACCCAAACTCATGATGGCGCCGGAATCGCAACAGGATTCGACTCCAAATTATTTCTCTCCGCAAACTATTCCGCAAACTATTCCGCAAACTATTCCGCAATCGACCCCGCAGCCCACGTCTGTTCCTTCCCTCCTGCAACGACGATTCCCAAAAATCAAGGAAGGCAACCCTCAAGGGGCCGTCCAGGGCGGAAAGATCCGATTGCCAGAGGGGTCCAAAGTGCAATTTGCGTCCGCCATCGAGCCCACTCCGAAC
>JANODW010000215.1:0-5952 GCA_031412875.1 Pirellula sp.
CGAATAAACTGTCCCGAACGAATAAACTGTCCCGAACGAATAAACGGACGGGACAATGGTCCCATCCTACGTAGTAACGATCCTGCCGTCTCGCCCAATCCTCCATCGCATTGCTAGCGATCGGGGCGGCCACTGCTATTGATTTCTACGCTACGACTCTTCTATGCTACGCTGATAGGTGAGGGATGCGCGCCGATGCAATCGTAAATTTGTCTCCGTTTTTGAACAACAATCAATCGCGATATCGCTCATTTTCCAAGGATGGAAAACGACATGAACAACAAATGGAAATGGTCCGCAGCGAACTGCATGGCTCGTAGAGAACTGTGTTGGAATGCCCAGCCGCTTTTCTCGATAGCAACCATAAACGCCCGGAAATTCGCTTGGATCGGCGCTTCGATCATCGCATCGTTGCTCGCCTCTCCCATCGCGTTGGCACAAACGAAACTGACGAAACCTGTCAAGCCAACTGTTGCCCCCTCTCCGACCGCCAAAACAGAACGCGAATGGATTTGGTGCAAGGGAGAACGGGGTGAGTCTCGCAGCGGCGACGCATTTTTCCGACGCGTCATGGATTTGCCCGAAGTCGAAAAAGCTTATATCGAATTCGAAGCAGGCGATAACTGCGAAGTGTACGTGAACGGGCGACGCGTCGCGACGAGCAAAGCCCCACGCACGGTAGAACGCGCTGATGTTACCAGCGCGATTCGCCCTGGAAAGAACATCATCGCGATCCGCGCCAGCAACCGTCAGAGCGACGGCGCAGGCTTGAAAGTCGGCTTCATGTTCAAGCCTACGGATGCCAAATGGCGGATCGTGGTCAGCGATGCCGAATGGCTCGCCAGCAAAACCGCTTCGCAAAACTGGCAATTGCTCCGTTTTGATGACAGCAAATGGATCGCAGCAAACTCGATCGATCAAAACAATATTTCGGTAGCCAAGGCGGACGCAGAACCGGCCAAAGTGAAATCGACTCCAGTGGTCGTTTCGCTCGGCGACTACGATTCCAAAAAAGGCCCACCGCCAGCCGATCGGTTTACAACCAAGCCTGGCTTTGTGGTCGACGAAGTGATCGACAACGCGACGGTCGGTTCGATCGTGGCAATGGCGTTCAATGAGTTTGGACACATCGTCGCTTCGCAGGAAGGTGGCCCTCTGCTGCTGATCTACGATGCCGACAAAGATGGCAAGCCGGAAAAGAGTCGCATCTACTGCGAGCTGATTAAAAACATCCAAGGCATTTTGCCTCTCAATGGCGACGTTTACGTGACCGGCGATGGACCGCAGGGGTCCGGCCTCTATCGATTGGTAGACGAGGATCGAAACGGCGAACTTGAAAAATCCGAAGTCCTGCTGAAGTTTGAAGGGACTCCTGGCGAACATGGTCCTCACCAAATCGCCTTCGGTCCGGATGGTTGCATTTACGTTGTTGTCGGAAACCATTCGCGATTGAGTACTCCGATCGACGAGAGCAGTCCGTATCGTTTGACCTACGAAGGGGATTTAGTTCAACCGCGATTCGAAGATCCAGGTGGGCATGCCGAAGGGGTGAAGGCTCCAGGAGGTACCATCGTGCGATTCGAGCTGGCTAGCAAGCGAGTGCAAGTCGTCGCGGGTGGACTGCGCAATGCATACGATTTGGCCTTCCATCCTAGCGGTGCTATGTATGTTCACGATAGCGATATGGAAGCGGACATCGGAGCGATTTGGCACCGTGCTACCGGTCTATTTCGCATTTCCGAGGGTGGCGAATATGGATGGCGAAGCGGCTGGGCAAACTGGCCCGACTACTACTTGGATCGCCTCCCTGCGCTCGCGTCCTCAGGCCGCGGTTCCCCAACCGGGATGACGGTCTATGCGCACAACCGATTCCCGGCCAAGTTCCATCGCAATCTCTTTCTGGCCGATTGGTCCGAAGGGCGTATCCTCTCCATCAACGTGGAATCGGCCGACAAAACCAAGGGCAAGATCGAGGAGTTCGTATCGGGCACACCCATGAACGTCACCGATGTGGAAGTGGGACCGGACGGCTGGCTATATTTCTGCACAGGCGGACGCGGGACCGATGGCGGTATTTTTCGCGTGCGATGGGTCGGCGAAATTCCCGCGCAAGCGACCGATCTCGGGTCCGGGATCGCCAAAGTCATCCGTCAGCCTCAAATCTATTCCGCGTACGGACGACAAGCAGCAGCGGTCTTGAAAAAAGAACTCGGATCGGAATGGGCAGAGCAAATCGCTGGGGTCGCTTACAGCAGCGAAAATCCAGCTCGTTATCGCATGCAAGCCCTCGATCTCATGCAACTGCTCGGCCCCATCCCAACGACCGAAATGCTCATCGAACTGAGCAATAGCTCCAGCGAACAAGTGCAAATCAAATGCGCTCGTATGCTCGCGTTGCACGAGGGCGATCCCGCTGCCGAAACACAACTGCGCAAACTGCTGCGCGATGAAGATAGCTTAGTGCGCATTGCCGCGTGCGAGTCGATTTTGAGACTAGGTGCCATCTGCGAACCCTCCGAACTCAAGCCCCTGTTGCAAGGCGCTTTACGAGAAGAGCGATTCGCCGCCCGTCGCGCACTGGCCCTGGTTCCCAACGAGAAATGGCGAGATAGTTTCCTCAGGGATTCATCGAACCGACTGGTCATCAACGCAGGCTTGACCTTGATCGCGAACGAACCGACCACGTCCAACACGCAATGCGTCGTCGAGAATCTCATGCGACTATCCGAGGGATTCGTCAGCGATGCGGACTTCGTCGATTTGCTCCGCGTCCTTCAAGTCTCTCTGCACCTCAGCGCTATCGAACCCAACCAATTGCCCAGTTTGAAAGCGTTGGTGGAAAAAGAGTTTCCGGCAGGCAACTCCGCGATTAACTGCGAATTGATCCGACTGGCCACTTACATGCAATGCGACATCGTTCCGCAAGCGGTCAAGTTCCTGCAATCGGATGTGGCGATGCCAGAGCGGATGCTGATCTCGATGCACTTGCCGCTGATCCAACACGAATGGACGTCGTTGGAACGGATGAGCGTCCTGCAGTTTTTAGAGTCCGCACAAAAAGCCAAGAGCGGTAGCTCCTATCAACTCTATGTCATGAAAACCTCGCAATCTTTGGCCAATTACCTTACCGAGGCCGAAGCCTTGCGGATCTTGGACTTAGGCGAACAGTACCCCAACGCGGCCCTCACGGCCCTGTTCAAAGCGCCCGAGAATCTAACTCCCGAACAAATCCAAACCCTTGTCCAACTCGATAAATCGATCGACAAAGGGGGCTTAGAGGAAGACGTCTTCAAGCGACTCAAGACAGGCATCACCGCTGTTCTCTCGAGCCAACAAGACGACTCCGCCATCGAACACTTGAGAGAACGATGGCGCAAAAGTCCGGACCGGCGAGCGAGCATCGCGATGGCCTTGGCCCAACGTCCCGATGAACGCAATTGGGACTACCTCGTTCGCTCGATCTCGTTATTGGATTCGTTCGCAGTCGCCGACGTTTGCAACTGCTTGCGAAGTATCGATGTGGCAACAGAAGACCCCGAAGCGCTGCGTCAAACGATCCTGCAAGGCTGCAAACTCCATGAAGCCGGCTTGGACCCCAAACCAACCATTCAGCTTATGGAATACTGGACCGGGGAAACCATGGACCTCCCCACCGATAAAAAACAATCCCCGATGCTCGCTTGGCAAAAATGGTATGAGATGAAATTCCCAGACTTGCCACCTGCGGTACCAGCGACTGCAACGGAACAACCGAGATGGTCGCTCGGTTTCCTCGAACAATTCTTGTCAGGCGACCAAGGCCGATATGGCGAGAGCAGAAATGGCGCTCAGATCTTTGCCAAAGCACAGTGCAGTGCCTGCCACAAAATGGACTCGATCGGAAACGGCTTCGGCCCGGACTTGACCAGCGTTACGAGGCGATTCACCAGAACCGAATTCTTGGAGTCGGTGCTTTTCCCATCCCACGTGATCAGCGATCAGTACGCTTCCAAGAAAGTGCTCACCACAACCGGTCATACGCTCAGCGGGATTGCCGTCCAATCCCCCAAAGGCCTGACGGTTCGAACTCAAGAGAACAAAGAGATCTTCGTACCGAAGTCGGAAATCGATGAAGTGTTGCCGAGCAAGGTGTCAGCGATGCCCGCAGGTCTGTTGGACACGCTTACCCCATCGGAGATTCGAGACCTATTGTGCTTCATCGGCTACCTGCCCCAAGAAAACATCGCCGAAGAAAAGGCAGTGAATCTCAGACGGTAAAAAATCCGTAGGATGGGACCATTGTCCCGTCCGTCTATCCCTTTCCCTACATAAATTCGTTCGGGACAATGGTCCCAAACTACGACCTACCAACGAAAGCGACAGACCGTTTATGCGTGGGCTTGATGGATCAAGTCGGTTGCTCCTTGGTCGGCTAACTGCGAGGCGGCTTCGCGTCCCAATTGTTCGGCTAGCGCCATCCAGTGATCGCTAGATACCTCGCGATCAGCCTCGGCATCGCTTTGAATACCCAACGCGATCGAATGCTTCACTTCGATCTTCTGCTTGCCATCGGTCGAAAAGACGCGCGCGATCAGTGCGATCGAGCGGTCGCTTACCACTGCGTTGCAGGCCAACGGGGCCAAGCAACCCGCTCGCATCGATCGCAACAAACTTCGCTCCGCTACCACTGCAGCGTGCGTGGGCAAATGATCGAGCTGCCGCACCGCCTCGAGCGTGGATAGGTCGTCCGATCGGGTTTCCAATCCCAAGGCCGCTTGTCCGACCGCGGGCAGCATCTCTTCGGAGCTAAATTTCTGCGTGATGCGCGCTTGCAAACCCAGCCGATGCAGGCCTGCATAAGCCAACACGATGGCATCGTAGTCCCCTTGGTCCAGTTTGCGAATGCGCGTGTCGACGTTGCCCCGTATGTCTTTGATGATCAAGTCCGGTCGGACGTGCAACAGGCTGGCCCGCCGCCTGGGCGAGCCGGTTCCAATCGTCGCTCCCGAAGGCAATCCTGCCAAACTCCTGCCATCGGAGAGCAGGCAATCGGCGGTATCTTCTCTCGGAGGAACGGCGGCCAAGTGCAGTTCCGGGATGACTTCGGTGGGCAAATCTTTGAGGCTGTGGACCGCCAAATCACAGCGGTCGTCCAGCAGAGCGCGTTGGATTTCTTTCGTGAAAACCCCTTGGCCACCCGATTCGCCCAGCGGGGTGGTGGAAAGGTCGCCCGAGGTCGTGATCTTGACCAGTTGCACTTCGTGCCCAAACGAGCGCAGCAAATCGGAAACGTAGTCCGCTTGCCACAATGCGAGGGCACTCTGGCGTGTGCCGAGCCGAATCAACATTCTCAATCCAATCGTAAAAACCTAAGTTCCAATCGATGTAGGCAAAAAACGAGCCACATTCGATCTCGGCAAGAAACGAAATCTTGATAATATAGCGTCGAAGTTCCAAACACAGTCCCAATTGGTGTGATGCTATTCCTTAATCTACTTTTCGCCCAGGCTGATTTGCCTAGGGTTTCTGAAACCGTCAAAGAGGTCGGCTCGACCGCATCAGGGCTCGCGCAGGCAACTCCGGCGCGTTTGTTGGATACCAACACGTTGATATTGGCAAGCTTCGTATTGGTCTTGCTCGCGATCGCTTCGTGGGTTGCCAATTATTTGTCGCGTCGCTCAAGTCCCTCCATCAACCCCGCATTGGTCGAACGATTTGTGCTGCGGCTTTGGTCGTGGTGGCTGATGTTCGCCATTTTGATCGCAGGGCTTTTCTTACGCGAGGTTGGGACCATCGTCTTGTTTGGGCTCGTTTCGTTTTGGGCGTTTCGCGAGTTTATAACGATGACCCCGACCCGACGCGGCGACCATCGCGCGTTGTTCTGGAGTTTGGTCGTCTTCACTCCTTTGCAGTACGTTCTGATCGGCTTGTCCCCGTTGGGACTCAAATATCGCAACGGCAACGTGATCGACG
>JANODW010000216.1:0-8568 GCA_031412875.1 Pirellula sp.
CGCAAAGAACGGAATCGCTCAGTTGAGGCCTATCTGAAAGGTCTATCATGATCCCAACAAAAACACTGTAGAAATAAGAATCTTTCGAAACACCCAAACCTATCTTTGTTTTCAGGAGGCGGTCCATGAAGTTTTCATCGCTGGGCGCGAGGGCGATCCCTGTTTGTTTGGCCCTAGGCATTTTTGCGAATCACGCTTTCGCACAGAAACCGTCCACCGAAGTATCTGTGTTTGGAACACTGCCTTCCGGAGAAATGGTTCGACAGTTCACCCTTAAGAACGGTACGGGCATGCAGGTCAAAGTGATTGAGTTGGGTGCTACCCTTACCGAAATCTCTGCGCCTGACAAGAATGGCAAGTTTGCCAATGTGGTGCTTTCGACCGATTCTTTGGAGAGTTATTCCAAAGGTTTTCCGGCTGCTGCTGTCATGGGGCGATATGGCGGACGGATCGGAGGGGCACGATTCCAACTTGATGGGAAACTCGTTCAAGTGACCAAAAACGCAGGCGAGAATCATATTCATGGTGGTCAAATGCATTTTGGCAAGCGATTGTGGCGCGAAGCGATGTCCAAAAACAAAGACGCGGGTTCCGTTACATTGGAAATTATTAGCGTGGATGGCGAGGAGGGTTTTCCCGGTACTCTTAAAGCAACAGTCACATATGCTCTCACCAGTTCAGGCGCACTGAAGATCGACTATTCGGCTACCTCCGACAAAACGACGGTGATCAATCTGACCAATCATGCGTACTTTAACTTGTCGGGCGCAGGAGGCGATATTCTCGGGCACTACCTTCAAATCGAATCGGATGAAACAGCCGCAGTGAACAGATCGATGATCCCTACAGGCAAGCTTGTTTCCGTCGATCGAACTCCGCTCGACTTTCGCCAGCCCCGCTTGATTGGCGAACGCATCGCAGAGCTATACGGGGCGCAGGAGGGCACCTTTACAGGCTATGACCACACGTATGCGCTACGAGGTCAAAATGGGACGCTTCGCTTGGCTGCCAAAGTCACCGAACCCAACTCAGGGCGAGTCATGGAATGCTATACCACCGAACCTGCAGTACAGTTCTTCACTGCAAATGGAATGAACAACAATCCTTTCCCCAAGCACGGCGGATTCTGTTTGGAAACTCAGCATTATCCAGATTCGCCCAATCGACCCGAGTTTCCAAGCACCGTGCTACGACCAGGAGTTGCCTGGACCTCATCGACAGTCTTTCAATTCAGAACCACGGATGTAAAACCATGACGTTGCGAATCACATTAGATGAGACGAAGTGCCAACCAGGACAACTGCTGAACGCTAGTGTACTCTGGGCTTTTGACTCCCCGCCGTCGAAGCTAACGCTGGAGTTGTCTTGGCACACAACCGGAAAGGGGGCCGAAGACTCGGAAACGGTTTTTACTCAGAACTGGACACCGGACTCAAACACGGGAGAGAAAAGTTTCTCGATCCAACTCCCTCGCGGTCCAATCAGCGTGCGCGGGAATTTGATTTCGATTGATTGGCAACTGGAATGCACAAGCCAGCGTCCGAAGGAGACTTGTACGATGCCGTTCGTGCTTTCTCATATGAAGAAACGAGTGCAACTGACGCCAATTGCTTAGCTGCTGCTGTTGCGTTCTACTGCGTCTTCGCGATGGCTAGAAACAGTTGTTCCAATTCTTTGTAGTATTCTTCTTCGGCCATTTCTTTCTTGCGAGTTCGCAGAGCCTCGACTTGGTTGGCCAGCGATTCAGCTAGTTCTCGTTGTTCTTTGGATCGCTTGTCGGGGACACCAAAGTTGGATACAAGCGTACGGCTCGCAAAGGCCCCGTCGAGTTTCAGCCCATTAGCGGGCGCTTTGACCGGTCGGGCTCCGCGATAAAATGCGGCGGGCGTACCACGACTGTCCCCGTTGTCGTCCAGAAGGGCTTGCTCGGAAGCCAACCGACCTTCGTTTTCATAAAATTGCAAAACGCGATTGGAGGCCGCCAAAAAAGCTTCCAGAATGGAAACACCGTCATCATGATCCAGATCGGTGTTAGGATCGGCAATCGTCTGAGAGAGGAACTCTCCGAACCGGGTGAAATTCTGTTCGGCTCCGCTCTTCGTTCCGGTGATAATGATCCGATTGGGACCTGAGAGATTGTTGATAAAAGGTCCGCTGCTTGACGAACCGTCTATGATCAGCCACTTGGCCTCGACTTTCGCGATGGCTTTCGCGATCGCATCGGCAGAAATATCGGGGCCTCGCAAATTGAATTTTGCCGCGCTCTTATCGTGTGTGCCATGCCCAATCAGTACCAACCATCGCTCCCGCAGCGCATCGCGATCGGTAGGTCTACCGATCCAATCAAGAATCTTCTGCTGATGAGTCTTGCCGTCGGATGCCGTCAAATCGGTGCCATCCAATAACGTGAAGTCTTCTGTTTGGAACGCGCTTCGCCATCTCTCTGCTGACTCGCGAAACACCTTACCGAAATCCTCTTCACCGGCCGCTCCGACGACCACGAGAATAGAGCGGCGCGGCCCGTCTTCCAAGGCGTACGATTCCTTCCATGCAGCAAAATGGCAAAGTATCGCCATCAGTGGAATTGAGATCCGACTATGCCATCCCATAACGCCGCCTCAATCCCCATTCGCAACAGAGTAGTGTGAGAGCCGATAGGAGTACCCAGCTCTGGTGCCAGAGTGGGTAGATTTTCGTCTCGGTAACAGGCATTCGCATCGAGGGAACATCCGCTACGAAATTATCTAAGTCATTCCAGTTCACTATCGACCCACCCGTTTGATCGGCGATGCTTTGTAGGTTGAGTGAGTTCTCGCCGAGGGATTGGAGTTCGATTGCAGACGGTTGATAAACCCATCCCAACTGAGCGTTTCCCAATTTGCTACCGTCTTGCGCACTCACTTCAGCAGTGGCTGAATACACTCCCTCTTCTTCGGCAACATAGAGCGCTTCGTATTGACCGGCCGTTTTTGAAGATGCATCTGTGTCGACCAAGATCGATTTCCCTGAGGGGGAGCTGATCGTGATTCGGACGGTGGCATTGTCGACTGCTTTAAAATCCGTTCCTTTGACTTGTACGATGAGATTGGCAACTTTGCCACTCCCTTTTGATTCCCCTAGCTGCATTTGGATGGAGCGTGGAACATCTGCAATCATCCATCGTACGATTTGCCGCCAGGCTTGAAAGATGGGCGCAGCGCCGGAGCCTTCATGGTGCAGCCCCCAACGCCACATGTCTCCGATCATGAAGGTTGCTGTGCGGCCTTTGCCGAATCTTTGTGATATGAATGCGGGTACTTGCTCTTTGCTATCGATATTCACTTCGGCCAACACCGATGCGCCCGGCTTGACTTTGTTCATCCGATTGAGAACTTGAAAGGGGGGCATCCGTTCCAATCGATCACGTTCCGCGACTTCGTTGTCTGCCAATCGCAGGAATGGTTGCAACCATCCCTCACGGGTCAATTGAAAACGCACGACGGAATTAGGGTCGCTGTCCGCAGAGGAATCGTTGCCACCGACGATTCCGTCTTCGCAATAGATGGGAAGCAGTTGGCTTAAAACCGAGTCGGAAAACCCTTTACCTCGCATCGATTCTTGCCCGCCTAAAACCAACAGAGCGCCTCCTCGGATGGTGACGAATTGACGCAACATGGATTGCTGATCCTGAGTAAAAAAATCGTGCTCAATATCATCGAGGATTACTGCGCTGTATTCAAAAAGTTCCTCCGAATCTTTTGGAAATCCACCTTTGAGCTGCGATGCATCGGTCCGCCCGATTCTGGCGAAGACGGGCTCGTCGAACTTTGCTTTCTCCTCGTCCAAGATATCTTCAAAGCCGGAAAAGAGAGGGTTTGCTGAATCCACCTTGGAATCTCTAAAACTAAACTTCGGTTCCTTTCGAGCGATTCGGATCAATGAAGTCAGGCGAATCTCGTCATCTTCGTTCAACGCCCGATTGAGGAATTTGAATTCCCAGTTGGGACGTCCGGCCACGTACAGGATGCGATAGGGACCACGTCCACGATCGACCACTTGGAATCGACGATTGTTTCCCAACGTGACTTCGATGTCCTTCTGTTTGCTAGTTTCGGAATCAAAAACGTTCGAGGCGGACTCTAATTTTGCGACCACTTGGAAGCCCTGCACGCCCGATTTCTCTGGACGAAAGCGGAACTCCACCGGTACCAATTCTGCATCGCTCTTGAGTGTGATTGTCTGGGTCTGAAGCGATTTGCTATCGCTGTCGAGGAGTTCCACGATGACGGTATCGCCCGCCAACCCTTTATGCGTGACGCTTGCATGGATGGTGACGGGGGAAGTTTCGAAGTCAGACTGGCGTGTGGACGTGGACTGGATACTCATGTCGCGTTGCTCGATCGATGTCCCGATTCGAACGGGATAGATCGGAAACCCAAGCGTCGATAGACTCTCGTCGGGCTTGCGATCTGTCGGGTTGCCATCGGAAAAAAGCAGGACGCCGGCAAGCGGTTGGCCTTGATAACGATCTGCCAACGATCGAAGCGATTGGTACAGGGACGATTCTTTGCCGTCCGCTTTGCGACCAACAAACGTATCAACAGGCTCCATCGCCGCATCAAAAATGTATCGGCGCAATCGAAAGTCGTCCGCCAACCTGCGTTGCCAACTGGCTTCGTCGCTCAAGTTTTTCTCGAGGTCCTTTAACCCGCTGGTTGTCGCTTGCTGCATCAAAATGCCCATACTCTGGCTGGTATCGACAACGACTGCAAATACGTTCGCTTGCGACTTGGGTTTTTGCAATGAACCAAGAGGTTCCAGCAAACAGGCCAACAGCAACGCAATCCCCAGCAACCGCATAGGCACAGCCAGAATTTTCCAATTCCAAGGCATACGGCTGCGATAGTAGGTCCAAAGGGTCAGAATCACAAACAGGAAAGCAACGGCAAGAACACCATTGATCCATTCCGGTTTTCCGAACACGATCTCTTGGTAACCTAAAACACTAAACAGACCGTGGCTTGAAGATCTAGGAATCATCGATTCTTGGCGCCCCCAAGGTTCTCATAGTACCGGTCTTGTTGTTGTTGATACTTGCTCGGTACGGGATCATGGTCAACGGGCACAATGGCATTGCGTGCGGCTGACTTTCGCAGCAACTCCTCCTGCACTTTTTCCTTCAACTGATCAATCGGTTCCGCGATGAGCCTTCGCACTAAATCCCACTGCGGTTCCTTGGAGTGGCGTTTGTAGTCCACTCGGACTTCGCGTGCTGCTTCGCGTATCCGGGTTACCTCCCCTTTCATGTCCGGGTCCGTTACTAACTCTTCGACATCTCTTAACGAATCAACCCAGTTAGAGTAGTTGTCGCCTGTCAATGGTCCGAACTCCTCGCCTGCGTTGGAAAGCCGTTGACGATCTCCTCTGTTTGGGGCGCCGCCTACCTGCCGCTGTCCCTGGCCTGAACGCTGCTGTGCTTGGCCGGGTTGCTGTGCTTGGCCGGGTTGCTGTGCCTGGCCGGGCTGCTGTGCCTGGCCGGGCTGCTGTGCTTGGCCGGG
Source organism: Pirellula sp. (assembly GCA_031412875.1). Lineage (GTDB taxonomy): Bacteria > Planctomycetota > Planctomycetia > Pirellulales > Pirellulaceae > JBKCUI01. Next base: position 5,538 of record JANODW010000216.1, read on the forward strand.
TTGCTGTGCTTGGCCGGGCTGCTGTGCTTGGCCCGGTTGCTGAGCTTGGCCCGGTTGCTGTTCTTGGCCCGGTTGCTGTTCTTGGCCGGGCTGCTGTTCTTGACCCGGCTGCTGAGCTTGACCGGGTTGCTGTTCTTGACCGGGTTGATTGTTTGGTTTGGATTGAGCGTTGGGATCGCGGGCGTTCAGTTCGGAATTGAGCTGGCGCTGTGCCCGTTCAAGTTCGACAAGTGCACGACGCAACGACTGCTCCTCGCTTCCCAAGACATCTTCGGAAGCCTTTTCAATGTTCTCGGTCAGCTTTCGAATACCATTATTAAGTTCGTTGGCGGACCGTCTTGCCGGCTCGCTGAATCCACGCTCGACCAGCGCTGGAATCTCGTCCATCCGCTGTTCTAAGCCCTTTTGTTTGCTTTCTCGAAACGTCTCGTATAGCTTCTCTGCCAACAACGGTTCGCTGGATTCCGCTTCGGTAACCGTTTCCTGCATCTTCTCCAACAGGTCCTTCAGATCCTTTTTTTGCTGTTGCCATTCCTTTCGAGTGGTTGGTTCTGTTGGCGAATCCCCTTCTGGTCGAAGCGGGGTGGACGCATCGTTGGCTTGCAACTCGCTTGGGTCTTTGCTTGCGTTCGCATTGGCAGCATTGCGAGACGGGGAGATTTTCTCATCTAGCTTCTTCTGCTGTTCTTCTAACCGTTTGGCATCTTGCACTAAATCACGCATTGTCTTTTCGAGCTGATTTGATGAGTTCTGTCGCATTTGCTCTTTCGTCTCGTCCATTTGGCGTTGAGCTCGTGTTCCCGACGACAATGCTGGCGATGTCTCCCCCTTGGACAACGCTTGCGACGCACTTTGCATATCGCTCCGGGCTTGCTCCATTTGTTCGCGAGCTTGTTGCATCTCCTGACGATTCTCAGGTTGGTTCATCCGCTCAAGCACTTCATCGGAGTCCCGTAGCAACTCTTCTTGATTCTCTCGCAAGCGTTTAAGCTGTTCTTCCAGCTCGTCTTTCGCCTCGGGAGTCTTTGCTTCTTGCAGAGCGGTCTCAAGGTTCTTGATTTGCTCGTTCAAATCTTGTTGGCGTTTGGCCAACTCGGCAAGTCGATTCATGACCTGGCGAGTTTCTCGCTCTGCAGAAGGCTCAGCCGCGTCCGCCTTTTGCTCTTGTTCAAATCGATTCTCCTCGTCTTCTAATTTGAGCTGGTCGATTTGCTGTTGGCGATTGCGTTGAGACGCGTTTTGAGAAGATTTCTGTTGCTGTTGCTGCTGTTGTTGAACAATTTGATGCTCCCGAGCACGCAGTCTCAATAGCCCTTCGTAAGCCTCTCTCTCCTTGCGTAGCGCAGAGTTCAGCGCCTTTAGATCTTTGTCGATCGATGCCGTTCCCAATAGATCTTTTGCTGCCTCCATGGCTTCTCGAAGTTGATCAAAGAACTTCTCGGATTGTTTGTCGTTGATCTTTTCTTTAAGGCTTTCTGTCAAATCCAACGCTTCTTGCTGTGAATCCATTAAGACCTTGGTGTCCTCGGTGAACGAGGTGCTTATCTTCTTGGACTTTTCTCGTCGAATCACATTCCAAGTTCCCGACATGATTTGCTTTTGGAATTCTGCCAATTCCTCAGCTTTTTTGGATGCCTCGCTCTGCTGTTGTTGTTGCTGTTGATTCTGTTGTTGTTGCTGTTTGGACTGGCTTTCTCCCTCTCGAAATATTTCTTCGAAGGGGCGCACTTCGGCAAAGAACATGTCGCCCTCGACGCGTCGAACGGCCCCATCGCGGTCGATGTCCTCCGCCCAGAAATAGTAACTGAGCAATTGATCAGGTTGGGCCTGCAATGCTTCCAAGTCAATCAAATGCGAAAGATCTACCTTGCCGGGCTTCTCAGGTGCCACCGCGATTGCGACTTCGATCGGCTCGCCCTCTCCGAGGACGTACGTGAGGCCGGAGTTTTGAACGCCAAAGTCATCTTTGGCGGTCGCTTCGATTTGCATCTCTTGCAGCGGGGACACACTTTGGTCTTGGGCTTTCACGAGTTTTGTTTCGGGCGGTTTATTCGGAATAACCTTGGCCGACAATTCCTCTTCGAACTTCGTCGCCCTTTTCTCATTGTCGACCAGTCGCACTTTCCATTTTTGCGATTCATTCATCACGAAACTCGCCTCGAACCGATTGGGATCGTCTACGGAGGGGACCAACGGAGTTGCGTTTCCGTCTTGATCTACCAGTTCTGCAATCGATACAGGTTTATTGATCTGACATTTCCATGTCAGCTTGGCTCCATCGACCACAGAAACGCGACGAGTGTCCGCGATTTCTTTGAGGGGCAGCTTGGCGTAGTCCGGCGATTCAATGATCGCATCGCTTTGAGTCAACGACGGATATTCGAAAACACGGATGTTGTACTTCGGGCTAGTGCCGGTCATATAGTCAATGCGATACGTCTGGTCGGCTTGAATGTTCCTCAAGTAACCGCCGAAAAGAGGGTCTTTTAAACTGCGTTGCATGGTGTGACGTGCCTTCTCCCCCGTTTTGCATTCGGTATCAATCCAAGTCTCATTGGGCACTTCTTTTGCAAATCGAACACTTACGACGAGATCCGCACCGCGCTCTATCTCCGTATCGCCGGGCTCCACCTTGAGCGAATCGATATCGACAGAACTTAAATCGTTGCCCAAAAGATTCCTGTTCGCAGCGCCATCGTTTGAGTAAACGACCCAGCCTGCGATGGCAGCCAACGCCATGGCTATGCATTGAACGCACCATGCGCTCGTCAATTCTTTGGTCGAGACGGTCTGACTCCAATCGTTGTAACGCGAGTGGCTAATGGTCTCGTCGACTAATTCTTTGGCCAAATAACTTGAGGAGTGGGCACGATCGGTTTGAATGGAGGTCACCAATCGTTGTTTCAGCGTTGGGAATTTGTCTTCGATGCGACTTGCAACCCACCGCGGATCGCGGAACGCAAATTTGCAGGCGATCCAAAGGCATGCGACCGTTGCGATCGCTCCCATAAAAAACCATCCATTGAGCCTG
>JANODW010000217.1:0-9041 GCA_031412875.1 Pirellula sp.
AAGTTGGAAGTTGGAAGTTGTCAGTTGTCCGTTTTCGATGCCTTTTCAAAAGCGTCGAGAGCTTGTTTGAGTCGACGAAGATTACTATCAAATGGGTCGGCGATAGGTAGTCGATCTCCGCCTAGATAGCTTTGCTCCAGAACCGAGGCTCGCTGTCGAATCACATCCTCTCTTTGGACGAATTGATCGTCATTGAGCCATGCGCGGGTGGAGTCCATCCCTGCCGACTCTATCGTTGACGGCGCGACGAACGGCTGGATAAACGCTGGGATGCGTTCTGGTTGGTTTGCGGTCGGCAGCAACGGCCAGATCGCCAAACAAACGATTCCTAGACCTGCAAACAAGGCAGTTCGCATGCCGAGTGGACTAACGCTTCGCGATCGCTCTGCTAGTCCGTACTCTTGCCTTGGTGGCTTGGCGTTAATCGTTGGGTTTTCAGCATATGCCGCTTCGGCTTCGAGGAGTCGCGCCACGGTGATCGCATCTGGAAAGCGATCGGACGTTTTCTTGGACAGCAACTTAAACACGAAGCCTTCCAGCCAATCTGGGATAGCAGGCGATTGTTCGCAAATCGAACGGGGAGCCTCATGAACAATCCGTTGCATCGAACCGTAGATGGACTCGCTCCTAAACGGGGAGTGCCCGGTACACATCGCGTACATGACTGTCCCCAAGCTAAACAAGTCGGATTGTGGCGTGCAAGTCTCGCCACGCACTTGCTCGGGCGACATGTACTGGGGTGTGCCTGCAATGAACCCGCTGCGAGTATGGCTAGCATCGCTGTTGACGCGAGCCAACCCGAAGTCCGCTACCCGAACGCGATCCACCCCCCGGTCCAACAATATGTTCGCAGGCTTGATATCGCGGTGAACGAGTCCGCACTCGTGTGCGGCGGAGAGCGCTAAGGCCACTTGACGCCCTATTCGCAGGATCGAGAGCACATCCAGCGGCCCTTGCTTTCGAATGCGGGACTCGAGCGTCCCACCTGGAACATACTCCATCGCAAAATAGGGCAGCCCACGATGTTCGTCGACCGTATAAACAGGCACGACATGCTCATGCGAAATCGCGGCCATCGCTCGAGCCTCCATCGCAAATCGCTTGCGTGCAGGCGAAACGCTAGCCAACGATGGATCAAGCACTTTGAGCGCCACATTGCGACTCAATGCCGAATCCACCGCCCGAAAAACGATTCCCATCCCGCCTCGTCCGATGATTCCCTGGATCTCGTAATTTCCGATTCGCCCCATCGAATCAGGATCGTCGGTCGGGCCGAGCATCGACAGATCCACCGTGTGCTGGACCGGATTCTCATAGGCCAACGCTCCCGTCACCGGGCTCAATGCCATGGTGGGTTGGTCCGACCAATTCGGCATTTCCATCGAACTGGAAAGCATCGACGAAGCGACCTGGAGCGCACTCGCGCCGCCAGCAACCTCCATCAACATTTGTTGACACACGTTGCACGTCGCCACATGCTCCTCAAATTTGTCGGTATCGTCCGCGCTGAGCGATTCGCTGATCATCAACTCGGCGGTTTTTCGATCGCAGAAAATCATCTATTTCCCCCTTTCGCTCGGCTGGTTCGACTGGCTTGGCTGGCTCCACTCGCTCGACGAGGTACCCTCCATCGCTTCGATTGCCGACTTGATCTTGGCAAGCACGCGGCATTTGATGGAGTAAACCGTTCCGGATTTCATTGCAAGCTTCTCGGCAACGTCTTCTGCGGGTTTACCTTCGATCGCGGTTAACCAAAATGCCATCCAATGCTGCGCGGTCACTTCTTTCTGAACGATCGCCGAGGCACAGTAAAAAACCCAGCGGCGATTATCATCTGGATTCTCAATCGGCTCGCCCGCGAGGTCCCCAAATGCGTTTGCAAACCCGCTTCCCCCTATACCTCGGCCAATGCGTGAACGCTGTCTAATAATCTGCAACGTGACACGTCGAGCCGATTCCGCCAACCAAGCTCGGAAGCTACCCGTGCGACCGGAGGGCTTCCAGATTGCAGCCGCTTTATGGACCGCGATCAGCACCTCTTGAACGACGTCCATCGCGTCGTCGGGTTGCAACCCATGGCTCCGTGCGAACCGGTAGACCGGCTGTTGGTAGTGGGTTTCAAAGTAGGCCCAGGCGTCGGTGTCATTACGGTCAGCCAACCGTTGGATGAGACTGACTTTGGTTTCCGGCCATCGGGACATGAAAAACTCATTGGGAAAGGGAGGGCGTCTTCCGGCTGACGATGCCAGCCTTCTTCGCATTCGCTTGAATTAACAATAAATGGTGCGAGAGCTCGGAACCTTGCACAATCCCAAAAGAATCGGTGGGAATCCGTTCGTCAAAAGGAATCCGTTGGTCGGATCGGCCGTCTGTTCTGGAAAGATCGCAGGGTTTACACTTACCTAAGTTCTCTCGGCTCCATCTCTTGCCTTTTTCTTCCGACATGGCTTCCATATGACCCCACCACGCAACCAATCCGCGGCCAACGCTCTTCGGATGATCCCTACCAAATGGGCCGTTGTTTTAGTGGGTATCGCCATCGCGTACGTCGTGCTGCAGCCTCAGCTCAATCAGTGGTTCGGATGGAGTTTGCCCAGCGTCGCCGCCTTGAATGGCGATGAAAAAGCTGCCAAAAAAGAGACCAAAACCGCCACGAAAACACCGACCAAGGAAGCCACTCCTGAACGGAAACCCGCCCCACCGACCAAGACCGATCCCAAGCCCCAAGAGGATAGTAGCGATAACGAATCCGACCCGCTCTACGGCTTCTTGCAGGAAGTGGGTCGCAATCGGTACGAATCCCCCGCTGGACTGGTCTACGCCCCCGGTTCCGAGGAGGGGCATCGGCTCAAGCACATTGCGAGGCACTTGGAGGACCAACCGAATCGGCCTGGTTCCCACGGGGTTTTTAAAGGGGGGATGAAGCAATTCCTTACCACGATTGATCAAGCCTACGCGCGTGCAAAGGCAGGGGACAAAGGGACCACGATGAGCAACGACGATGGATCGATGGTCTATGAAGTGACGTTTGACAAGGCGATTGGTTTCGTGGGCGGCGAGGCTGGAAGGCGCAAGAAAAATCCTGCCGCTAAAAAGTTGAAATTGGTCGTTCGCGGAAGCAACGTGATCACGGCGTTTCCCTTCTAAAGCAACCCCCTAGCAACCGCTTCCCCCCCGCGCAACTCACCATGCACACCCGCAAATAAGCACCCAATCATGAACGCACCCCTCATTTATGTTGAATCGTGTCCGGTCTGCGGCGATGGCCTGTGCCGTATCCGCGTATGCATCGCGGACCAGCGATTGACCGGCTGTGTGCTATGTGACGAGTGTGATGCGGTATGGACCGATCCATCGATGAACCATCGCGTTTTGCGAAATCCAGACACCGATGCCCCGCCATGCCCAAGCTGCGGTCTATCGCTCTGGGACTCGCATTCCCACTGGGCCAACGAAGGCGAAGTCTGTCTGCTGGGATGGTACGATCGCGTCCGAATCGTCAACGCGCCGCATTGATGCTGATCCGCGACCGTGAGAATGCCACTGCGTTTTGCCGCCTCCGACTCGTTGGCATCCTACTCGCTGGCATCGAACACAAAAACACCCTGCGCTGAATTGCCATCCAATGGGGCTCCCGCCATGAGTTTGGTGTTGGATGCGAACTTAAGCCACTTTATGGGATGGGCATGATGGAGCAACATACAAAGTTCGCGTTCAGAAGGTAAATGCCACAGTCGCAAGGCGTTGTCGACCCCTATGGTTGCCAGAGTCTGACCGTCGGGCGATATGGCCAACCGACGCACAAGGATTCGTTGTCTTGCGAACTGAAACAGTTTTTGTTTTGAACGGGAATCCCATACAGTCGCCCCATCATTGCCACCGGATGTAACTAGCTGCTTCCCGTTGGGACTAAATCGAAGCTGAAAAACGTGACCACTCGTTCGAAAGGATTCCGTCGGTTCGCTCGACGAAGCGATAGGAAAGATCGAGACTTTCTCAGATGTTCCGATTGCAATTTCCTGTCCGTCAGGGGAGAAACCGAAATGGGCACCGCCGGGTGGATCGAAGCAAACGTCGCGATAGAGCGTACCGTCAGCAACATTCCAAAGGCGTACCGAATTGCTGACGCTGCCCATTGTCAAAACACCGGCTACGGCCAGGAAACGATCGTCAGGCGAAAACTCCAATTGGTTTATCAACGGTTCTTTCGTTCCCGGATTGTTTACGATGGTGAGCCGATACAAAAGCTTTGACGTTTTTAGGTCCCAGACGAACACTTCATTCCCTCCCGCAAAAGTTGCCAGACGTTGCATCGCGGTCGAGGTCGCCGTAAGGCTAACCGGACGACTGTGCCCAACCATTTCCCCTAGCATCGTTCCGCTTGGAAAACTACGAACGACGATAGTCCCGTCGGGCTTTCCGTTAATCGCTAAGCCCGACCTAGGATCGACATCCAGGCAGTCTTCGGGAAACGAAATGTAATTATTTCCGAACACGGACTTCGAATTCCAGAGCCGAAACTTTTTGTCCTGCTGCGTTGCTACGATCAATTGCGATTGATCGCTCGTGAATTCGATTGCTCGCACGATGCTGTCACGGACGAGTCCGCCTCGAACGGATTCCAAGGTCTTCCCGTTCGAACCGATTCGCCAGATCATCGGACCTCCGTCTCCTAAACCGGCAAGCAAGTATTTTCCATCCGGTGAGAAAGCCAATGACCAAACCGTGGATCCGGTTTCCACTCGCGTGAGCAGTTTGTTGGTAAAACGGTCGTACAAGAGGACTTCATTATCGTATCCTGCAGAAGCCATCCATTGTCCGCACTGACTTAACGCAAGCGAAAGGATGTTGAACTTACCGTCCTTGTGATCAAACGATGGTTCCCAGTTTTCCGTGTTCCACGATCGGATCTCGTTCCCATCGGCAACCACCAATTGACTGCTTATCGAATCCCACTTCACCACTCGAAAAACGTCGTTTCTACCTTGCAAGCAATGTGTTTCAAGTCCGTTCACAACATCCCAGATGCGAACCGTCTTATCACGAGCCCCAGATGCTAATCTCAATCCATCCGACGACCAACTGATCGAACTGATCGATGCTGAATGCCCTCTCAGTGTCGCCACTTCCTGCCAGTTGTCGGTATTCCATAACCGTAGGGTGGCATCCTGGCCTGCAGTTGCTAGTGTTTTTCCGTTAGGGGAAAAAACTGCAGCTTGTATCTCCTTGCTGGAATATTTCCATGATGCAACTTCTTGCCCCGTGTCCACACCCCAAACTTTGATGTTTCCTGCCTTGTCACCACTTACAATCAGTCGATTGTCGGGAGAGATGCTTGCCGTAAGTATCTCAGCCTCATGACCAACGAATTCTCGCGGGAGATTTCCCAAAAGGGAGTTTGTGAATTTCCAACTAAATTCCCGAAGATCCGGCCTTCCTGGCGCGGGTTGGTTTTTATTTAGCAGCACGCGTGTTCGGACCCGATCTCCGTCGTTTAGGGCATTCCATGCGTCGGCAATTTGAGTGGCGTACAATTGATGTTGCAGATGGGATTCGCTTTCAAGGACTTCTTTCAGCGCGGATTGTTCTCGTTCTAGACTCTGATCCGCCAGGCGCATCGCACGACGCGCTTCGTTGGCCTGCCACAGACTGACGAAAGTGCCGACGACGAGAGCCATCCCGACCAACCCCGAGGTAACCAAGGCGATTTGATTTCGGCGAATGAACTTTCCCAATAGATAAAGATGGGATGGCGGACAGGCTCTTACTGGGGTATCGCTCAAATAGCACTGGATGTCGTCTGCCATTTCTCTTGCGGATTGATATCGACGCGAGCGATCCTTATCGATCGCTTTCAGAGTGATCCAATCCAACTCACCCTTGAGACACAGACGCAGTCTTTCGGATTCTAGCTGGCGATTGGAGGCAGCTACTGCTAGTTCGTCCAATGCAAACCCAGATACCGTCGCGCTAGGTCGATTTGGTTCGCAGTCAAGAATCCTGCGGCGGATTTCATCGTAGCTCAGCGACAGCAACTTCTTTGAATCGAGAGGCGTTTTGCTCGTCAATATCTCATACAACAAGATGCCCAACCCGTAGATATCACAACGAATATCGATGTCGTGCTCTCCGAGCGAAATCTGTTCTGGACTCATGTGCGTGGGAGTACCCATGAATCCCAGCAAACACGAATGGAGTGTCTTGTCGGTTAACTGCTGGCTTCCTGTCGCTTTGGCAATTCCAAAATCGATCACCTTCACGATGGGCTTGCCTTCGGCGGATGCTACCAAGATGTTGCTGGGTTTGAGATCGCGATGAATGATCCCTTTTAAGTGCGCATGCTGAACGGCAGAGCAAACGTCGAGAAACAAAGTCAACCGTTCTGGCACCGACAATCGATGCTCGTCTAAGTACTGCGTGATTGGAATTCCCTGCACCAACTCCATCGCAAAATAGGGGCGTCCCGATGGCGCCAGTCCAGCCTCCATAACACTCGCGATATTGGGATGCTCCATCATCGCCAGCGCTTGCCGTTCTGCTTCGAATCGGGCGACCACCTGGCGGGAGTCTAATCCAGGCTTAAGCACTTTGACCGCAACCCGCCGTCGAATGGGTTCGGTCTGTTCACACAAAAAAATGACGCCAAATCCTCCCTCACCGATCTCTTCCAGGATTCTGAATTGGCCAATCAGCATACCGGGCCGTTCGATAAGTTGATCGGAAGCGTTGAGGGAAAACACTCCAGCGTCATCCAATAGGGGATTCGATTGGCGATGCGCCGTGAGCAGATCCGCTACCCTGTCTCGCAAGGTTCGATCGTCGCCACAAGTCTCATCCAAGTAATCATCCCACTGTTTGGGATCGTAGTTTTCGACGGCTGTCAGGAAGATCTGTTTTGCCGACATGGATCAGACACAACCTTTCAGAAGTTAAGGCAGAAGGAAAAGAATGCTTGAAGTTGGATGCACGAGGACGCGGAGACTGCCGTGCCATACCATTGAGTGCGAAAAAAGACCGCCATTTTTTCCACCTTTGGGCAACGATCTACAAAAAAATCAGTCGATTTTCCGCAACTCATGCTGCAGGAAAGCCCTCGCAAACGTCCAGTGCCGAAAAACAGTCGTCTGGGGCAGGTCCAAGGCCACGGATGTTTCAGCCAGCGTGAGCCCAGTAAAGAGCCGCAAGCGAGCGACGTCTGCGGCGGTAGAGTCTTCTACTATCAATTTGTCTAACGCTTGGTCTAGATCAAGCAACTCGTCGGGGGATCCTTTGACACAGATTCCGAAATCCTGCATTTCCACTCTTTGAAACTCGCCTCCAGATTTGGCTGCTTTCTTGTGTCTCGCTTGTTCGACAAGGATCCTGCGCATGGCTTCCGCGGCCGACGCAAAGAAATGCCCTCGCGATTTCCAATGCTGCTGCGTTTTTGAGTCCACCAGTCTCATAAACGCTTCGTGAACAAGCGCGGTTGCTTGCAATGTCTGCCCGGGCTTTTCGTTAGCCAGTTTCGCGCGAGCGAGCGAGCGAAGTTCGTTGTAAACGATTGGCAATAGATTCTGTGAGGCTAAGGGATCCCCGGACTCTATCCGATTCAAAATGAGAGTGATTTGCGACATGTGGGCGGAGAGGCGCGATCATCTGAAAAGGGCGTTGGCGAGCTGTCAAATACCAATTGGGGATAGGTGTTCGTTTTGGACACACCCCCACACCATGAACGGTGAGAGTTCGTGGATGGAACTCCATTTTAACATGCCCTGCGATGGCATGAGGATATCCCGAAAGTCTCGCACTTTAAAAAACTTTTTGGGATTTATTCGTTTTGGTGACACTTTTTCAAAATAGTTCGGAATTTTCGGAACTGGATTTCGCTTTATTGATTGTGGAGAGGAAACGGAAATAGACGGCACTCGACGCTTGGAACTTCGACTCGCACCTTGAGCGAGCGTGTTTTTGGGTCAGCAAGCTGTTTACATGGTCTCGACGCGAGCCTTGTTTTTCATCCCGTCTCCGATTGCATTGCATGTCATTGACGATTTTGATTCCAACTCACGGCCTAGTCCGCTCTGTGAGAAGTTCTGCTATCGCAGCCATTGGATTTTCGCCCGTGTGGACTTGGAGATGAGTTATGTTGCGTAGATCTTGGCTGAAAAACGTTGTCGTTCTCATGACTGCATGCGTGGCGACGCTATTGTGGTTGCCGTGCGACGCACTGGCTCAGGTAAAGCCTTTCAAGATCCAAGGGACCGGAGTCGCCCCCAATGGTCTCCCCTTCCCGGGCCAACCCCCTCGTCCTCACTTTGTCGTGGGTACAGCAACCCATCTAGGCAAGCACCAAGGCGCAGGCAGCATTCAAACGAATACGGCGATTTTCCAACTTGACGGAAGTATTACCGGCGAGTTTGGAAGCGGCGAACCATTTGTATTCACGGGAGCAAATGGCGACATCCTATCCTGCAATTACGGTAAATCGGCGAGCCCGACGAGGCTAGGTATGTTCACTCTTATTCCAGTGGATGCATCTGCTGGCGTGTACATGGCAGTCTTCGTCGCTGAGTTCGTTCCGATATCCGCCGCTTGTACAGGAAAGTTCAAAGGCGTCGAAGGAAGTTGGGTCATGTACGCCGTAAGCGGGCCATTTGCGTTGGGATCCTCCGAACCAATCCAATACTCGTGGCAAGGATCGGGCGAACTGACGTTCAAAAAGGGGAAATGATTGCTGCTGTAGGTCGCTTTTGCCGAAAGCGACTTCGCATCCATCCTGAGTAGCCAGAAAAGCACTACCCCTTGGTTGCCCACTCTTAAACGACCGCTTAAAAGCGCGTCCCAAGAACTGCATACTGAGCAATTAACGAACACCAAGTTAATTGACTCCTTTTGCATTCGAGTTATTTCATCACGACCCATGCGTCGTCCTCAATGTGCCGACCGCGAGTCTTCCTAAACCACCTGCCAATTCAAAAAATCCCCCTCCAGCTCAGATCCAACGGACAATTTCCATTAGGACACTCCGTCGGAACCAGCAACCATCGATTAGAAAAAGG
>JANODW010000218.1:0-3320 GCA_031412875.1 Pirellula sp.
GAATAACGTCGGGCGGATCGGTCGCCCAAGGACGAGGCCCACGGCTAAAGGGATTGCTCCCTTCGCGACCGGCCGGGTCCGCGCGCCGGGGCATGGTCGCAGATTGCACGAAGACGGTTCCCCCGTCCCCGCGGCCCGGCTCAATAACCACGGCTGCCCCCTCGTCATAAGCCAATTGCCATTTGTCAGCCGTCATCAGCGTGCTTCCTCGCCCCTCCCCGCGAGGTGGCTGGGCAGACGGCCCTGCGGCTGCCGCCCCATCGCCGGCGGAAGGCGCGCCTGTGGCATTCCGCCCACCACGACCGCCGCGGGCTGCATCCGGTCCCCCAGCACCTGGCACACCCGCACCTGGCACACCCGCACCTGGAGCTCCACCAGCGCCGGGCCCACCCGCGACTGCTCGCCGGCGTGGGGTAGAGGGATCTGCATTGGCAAGCCCCAACAGGTCCGCATCGGTCTGCCGCGTTGCCGGCGGGTCGAAAAGAGCTTTGACTTCTCGCGGTGGACTGATCAAAACGATCGCTCGGCCCAATTTGCCCCGATACTTCTCGAGCTCTTCAGGGGTGGAGGCGTCCAAGTAGATTGGCTCACTTCGAATCGTCTTCGATGTGCTCGGAGTCCAAGCCTTGGGATGGGCAATGAGGGCCGTGTAGTGCGGCTCGACTAAATTCACCGAACACGCTTCCAGAGTCCAACCTCGACCAAACGGTCCCCAATTCTCGAGATGCGAATTCTCAAGACCCCATTCGGTTAACTTTTTCTTAGTCCATTCCCCTGCGACTTTGGTCAATGGCGAGCCTGTCAAACGCGGCCCATGCACATCCGTCAGATAACTGATGGACTCCATGACCTGCGATCGCTGCAGGCCTTCTTCTTTGATCTTGTCGACCATCGCGGTGTCCACTTTTTCGACGGCGATTTGCGCCATCAACGTTGGACTCATGGCCAAACCCATTAAGGTGGCCGCTCTGATTGTTCGCAACTGTTTGTTCATTGGGTACTCGACTTCGTAAAGACAATCAAAAATAGACAAACGCAAATGGACCCGACCTTCGCCTGAGGATCTCTATTGGCCGGACTATTATGCCTTGTCTCTATTGGAGATGCTACGAGGCCAATTCACAAATTGACAACCTGCCGCCCGCGTTTCGCAACCGGTGGAGAAACCGGTGGAGAAAGACCGTGTTTGGTTTGGCGTTTACTCCACGGGGCTTCTACTCCATCGAGCGTTTCACCAGCCGCAACCGAATCGGACCCTTGAGCGTCTCAACCTTCCGCTCGTCGATATCGACGACTTCGCCGTTCTGCGTTATCTCGATCAGACCGTCTCGAACCATATCCGATGCCACTTCGCGGACCGCATCCATCTGCTCTCGCCATTTGGAACCAAACGTGCGTCCGACGTCGGTGGGGCAGATGCTCTCGCCCGGCTTCATCATCAACAAAAAACGCAGTATCTCATCGCGAATATCTTTGCTGCTAGGTTCCTCATGGTCGTTCCAACGCGTCTTCATTTTTAATGGCTCTAATTCGATTGACAAGGGTTTCTATTTTCTGGCTTCTATGGCAGCGTTTAGCCCCGTTCCCGAAAGGAATGAGACGGTCGCTCGAACCACCGACGAATCGCTCATCAGAAAGGAGTGAATCACCGGGACCGCTGCTATCTCCGCCATCCCATCCAACGAAGCTTCCTCGATCGTTACCACCCCGTCGCTCGGACCATTGAGCAAGGGATTCTGAAATGCTCCCTTGGAAATGTTCCCGGCCACGACGGCGAAGGGACACGGAGGGGTCCCCAATCCATCGCGAAGGGTCTCCCATGACGGTCCAAGCTGCATGCCCGCATTTCCTGTGATGGTCTCAAATATTCCCAAACGTGACAGTTTCGCTGCAAACGAAGAACCTTGATTGGGAGGCCCTAGCATAACAACGCGGTGCAATCGCGATAGTACGTTTTTAGGATCCCCGTTCCTCTGCCACTCTCCAATCGCATGCCTAAACACGATATTGCCCATGCTGTGTCCGACCATGCTGATTCGCGGCTCCCCAGCGAGATTCTCCACCAATTCTCTCAACGCGGCCGAATGCATGGAAATCGGGTCCCGCGTGCTGGCATACGAAAACAAGATGCATCTCCGTTTCCCAGCTTCGTCAGGTTTCACGGCCGATCGTTCCCTGTCAACCTTGGTCAGTTCCTTTTCAATAGGCTGCATGCTGCTCGAAGAACGCATCAGCCCATGCAGCAGCAACACCACCTCGTCGGGACGGGAAGAGTTCGGATTCGCAGCAATGACGCGTTCAAATTCATCCAACATGGCTTGCCGGCCCCCCCATGCTTTGCGAATCGAATTGGGATCGAGCAACCGCCAATGATCCAACGTGCTATTGTGCTGAACGCGCCAACCATTCCACCAGCGATAGTCCGTCCAAAACTGCTTGCCGCCAAGCGTAGGAAACGGCAAATTCCATTTTTTGATATCGTCTTTCATGTCCGATTCCGATCCGTCCTTTGTTAAATCAACTGCATCATCTCCTAAACGATCTCCGATCGTCGGGGTCGCGGGTGCAACGCGCGATGCTCCATCGATTGCCACCCCTTGAGCTACACCGTCCCCTTGCAAAAAGGTGCACAGCAAACAAACTGCCGCTGTGGCCGCAAACCTACGCGCTTTCCTATTCTCATCGAACATAAACATCAATTGCTATCCCTCCGGTGGAATGCTGCGACCATGCGGGTCCTTAGACGATTGCCCTGTCTCTGCATCTAGTTTGTCTCGCAACGATGAATTAGTAAAGTGCTCTAGCGACTCCGCTTGGGCGTGAAGTCGCGCGTCGCTAGCGTTGACCTCTACCGACAAATACTGCTCCCAAAGTCGGTGCGATCGGATCAAATTCTGCGCAGTGCGATGCCCGCGGTCGGTTAACGCAACACTGGTTGAGAGAGCCGTTACCAAACCCTCCCGGACCAGATCGGATGCGATGGAACGTAGCCGTCGCAAAGGAATCTTTAATTGCTTGGACAGATTCTCGAATGGCAAAGCGACCGGCCCGACTGCATTCCCTTCTCCCCGCGCCATGCGCTCTGTATGCCGATAGAGCAGTGCCAACACATCCTCCCCGATGATCTTCCTGGCCACCGAGCGATGTTCAATCAAACGGACCAACACCCCTGCCTTGGGACTGGCTATGACCGCCAAGAATAAAAACAGACCGCTGGCAACCGCCATCATGGCCGCGGAATTAACCGATTTGAAACCAAACGCAACGGGCAAGTACCTGGCAAGCAGATGGCCCGAAATTGCGGACGCCACACCTAGCCC
>JANODW010000219.1:0-2288 GCA_031412875.1 Pirellula sp.
TGGCCCACCTCAACATTGCCGAAAAGCGGTTGCCGCAGGACGGCCGTATTAAACTGCGAGTGCACGGGCGTGAGATCGATATTCGGCTCTCCGTGATACCCATGATCCACGGCGAAAGCCTGGTTATGCGTATCCTCGACAAAGGCTCGATGAAATTCGATTTGCGCAACTTGGGGATGGGCGAAGCGACTTACAAACTCTTCAGCGAACTGATTCGTTTGCCTCACGGAATTATCTTGGTCACCGGCCCGACCGGGTCCGGTAAAACCACCACCCTATATAGCTCCTTGCTCGAAATCAAATCCCCCGAGAACAAGATCATCACCACCGAAGATCCTGTCGAATACCAACTCGATGGCATCAACCAAATCCAAGTGCATCCGAAGATCGGTTTGACCTTTGCCGTTTCGCTTAGAAGTATTTTGCGACATGACCCGGACATTGTTCTCGTCGGCGAAATCCGAGACGCCGAGACCGCGGAAAACGCCATCCAAGCATCGTTGACCGGCCACACGGTGTTCAGCACGTTGCACACCAATGATGCGGCCGGTGCATTCACACGTATTGTCGACATGGGCATCGAGCCCTTTCTCGTCGCCAGCACGGTCGAAGGGATCATGGCACAACGGCTGGTTCGACGACTATGTGTGGAGTGTAAACAGCCTTACCATCCCACCACCGACGAAGTTCCACGGGATTTCCCTTGGGAAAAATTGGATGGCAAACCACTCTACCGTCCCACCGGCTGCCGCGCTTGCCGCAATCTAGGTTACGCGGGTCGATTCGGCATCTACGAATTGCTTGCTACCTCGGAAGAGGTTCGCCAACTCGCCCACGATCGGGCTAGCAGCTTCGAAATCAAGAAAGCGGCCTTGAGACATGGTATGCTAACGCTACGAGACGACGCTTTCCGTAAAGCGATCGAGGGAACGACTAGCATGGAAGAAGTGCTGCGTGCAACCAAAGGGGACTCGCTAGGCTAAACGGCACAACATGGGTTTGGCTTCCTCCTGAGTAACTCGAACGCTCTGGAAGCCTCCGCCATCGTTACCTTTCTAAACCAACATCATGCCTGATTTCGCATACGTAGCACGAGACATGTCTGGCAAATCTGCCAGCGGAACGATCGCCGCGGCCAACGCGCGCGATGCGGCCACGCAGTTGGGAGCAAAGTCCCTGTTCCCGATCTCGATCACGGTCAACAAAACCTCGCAAGTCAAAATGACTCGCCGCGTACCGGGAGCGCAGATGGGCAGCTTTTATGCTCAATGTGCTTCGCTGCTCCGAGCGGGTGTTCCCATGCTCCGCACTTTGACCTTGCTTTCCAACCAATCCGGGGGAAACAAGACCCTTCAAAATGCAGTGAGCGAAATCCGAGGTCGCGTCGAAGAAGGGGAATCGCTCGGCGAAGCCATGTCGCGTTACCCTCGCATATTCAATGACATGGCGGTCAACATGGTCAGAGCCGGCAGCGAAGGGGGCTTTTTGGAAGATGCGCTCGAACGCGTAGGAAGCTTCGTCGAAAAGCAGGAAGAGATGAAGGGCAAGACGATGGGCGCGATCGCTTACCCCGTCTTTGTCATGTTTGTCGGCGTCGTGGTCGTTTCGATACTCCTGATCTTTTTCGTGCCGCAGTTCAATGAGATTTTCGCGCAAATGCGAGCCAGCGGAAAACTTCCTCAAGCGACCGAGATCCTGCTGGGACTGAGCAAATTCATGTCGGGATACTGGTGGATCATGCTCGGTTCGATAGCCTTGATCGCCCTAGCCATCAATCAATACCTCAAGACTCCTCGCGGAAAATACAATGCAGACCTTTTGAAGATCAAGACCCCTTTGTTGGGAGCGGTATTTCTCAATTTGGCTGTCGCTCGCTTTTGCCAAGTTCTCGGTACCCTCCTTCAAAACGGTGTCCCGATCTTGCGGTCCCTCGAAATCAGCCGTCACGCGGCGGGGAACTTGATCCTGTCAGAATCGATTGAGGCAGCGAGCGAAGAAATCACTGCCGGTGAACGGCTCGCCAAGCAATTAGAAAAGTGCGGTCACTTTCCACAGACCGTTGTGGAAATGATTTCTGTCGCCGAGGAGTCCAACAGCTTGGATTCCGTGTTAGTAACAATATCGGAAAATTTAGAGCGAACTACTTTCCGACGGTTGGAGACAGTCGTCCGCTTGTTAGAACCCATCATGCTGTTGATTTTGGCAGGAATGGTTATGTTTGTTGTGTTAGCTCTGATGCTGCCGATTCTTAACAGTTCAGATGCTCTTTAACTTTCAGATTGGAGTTT
>JANODW010000220.1:0-6109 GCA_031412875.1 Pirellula sp.
ATGCGGTCGATGCGATGATCGACGGCATGCTAACGGGTCAAAACAAACGTCGAAGATCGCGTTAAGACGAGTGGCAGGATCATTACACCGTAGGATGGGACCATTGTCCCGTCCGTAAGTTCGTTCGGGACAATCGTCCCAAACTACGGTAGTAATGTTTCAGACTGCAACGGATTAGTAAACCGCCGGTTCCGGTTTGGGCGCGCTCGGCTTCAAAAATTTCTGTTCGAAACTCGCCATCCAATCCAGTGCATTTCTGGTCGTTCTGACTTTGTTTTCGAGTTGCAACATTTCGCGCTGGGGCGTCAACACGCCGAGTTCCGCTTCCGCGGACTCCGAGACGGAACCGGCTCCCTGCGTGGAACGTTCCTTTTGCCTATTTGCTTTGTCACGGGCAAGGGAAAGTTGTTTGCCAACGATAGTCATTTCGGACTCGATGGACTCTAGCTCGGTAAGAAGAGCTTGCCTTTCAAAGTCCCAGAGCGACTTTGTTTCCTCGAACGCGTCTTCCAGCGTTGTCAGTGTGGGATGCTTGGCGCCGAGCGTTTCGCGAGCGCGGTTCAAGTCGCGAATCAGTTTCTTTAGCTTGAGGCCAACCGACATGTAAGATCGCTGCGAATCGACTTGCAAGTCCTTTTCCATACCGTTGGAGAACGGAATCGAGGGGGTGGCCTCGGGGTTTGGCGGTACTAACGCATTAGGAGCTACTACCGCAGGATTCTCCTCTATCGAGCGAGGGATCGTCATGCGAGGGACCGAGAGGTTGGGAATGGTTGGAGGGAGATCCGTGGGTGGCGACAGGTCGGATGCTGGGAGCGTAGGACTGGTCGGCACCATTGCGGGCTGTACAAAAGCGGGCGATGGTTGAGTCAGTGGCAGCGAGAGCGCACTGGGTGACATGTTTCCATACGAAGACCCGTTGAAGTAATAAGAGTTTGCAGCTTGGGGGTTCCAGCTCAGTTCATCTTGTTGCCCCGTCAGCTCTTTGACACGCCGTTCAATGATTTTCGATTTTAGTTCCACTCGTTTGTCGATGAGCTCTTGTGTTTGTTTCAGTTCGGCTCGAAGTTTTTCTGCGCGTGCAACTTGCTCTTTATGGCGTGCATCGAATATCTCCGTCAATTTCTCGGTTAGCTCCTGGTTAATGCTTTCTCGCCTGGCTTGGTTGGCGCTAGGATATTGGCTCCCCAGTTGCATAAGATCGGAATCGGAGGGTGCACTGCCTTGCGTAGCGTCATGCCCATAAATAGGTACCGCCCTGCGTCGCATTTTCGGGACCATATAGGTATTTCCCCCAGGTTCGGTCACGCTCTCCATAAACGTCTCATACACGATTCGAACATTGGATGGAACATTGTTGGATGAATCGGTTTCCGCTAGCGCTGGGGATGGCAACTGGTTCGGATCGTTTTCTGTGGAGCTGGCGGGAGCTGTCGGCGGGATACGCGTTTGGATCGGCACTTGTGGAGCAAATCCTAAAGGCTGATTGAATGGCGACTGCGCTTGAGATCGCGACTGGATCACGGCGAGTGCAACCATCCCAATCGCCATCGAGCAAAAGAGGGCGGCGGCCAGTCCCCAATGCGAAAAACGGCCACGGCGCGGTTCGCTTTGCGAACTGGGCTCCAGTGGGATATTTTGAGTACTTCCCATTATTTCATCTCGACTTTCATTCATCATTTCATCTCGACTTTCAAGGGTTAAGAAAACGGCAAGCGTGAGTGCGTTTTGTGCTGTTTAGGAAGCGATCTATCGGGGTACAACGGAATCTATCGGCCTACTCAATATCTATCGGCCTACTCAATGGCGGTTCGACGCCCAAGTCGGACTTCATAGCTTGAAGTTCCATCTCCATCCGAGACAACCGATCCGGAATGTCCGAATCGAAGAACAAGATCGATTCGCTCGGGTCCACCGGGCTGCGAATGGGTGCAGCATACGATCCTGCAGGTTTGGCAATGGGGGCCTCCGTGGAACCAGTTTGCACCTTTGGCCATCCTATGTAGGCTGCAATCATCATCGCGACGACGAGTCCCATTGCGATTCGGATCGGCAACGATGCGAGTCTTGTTGTTGCGTGGAGCGATTTCGGAAGGGAGTTTCGTCCGGGAGCGCGAGCATGTGCGAGAGCGGAACGAAGCAACTCCACCGCATCGACAGCATTTGCAATCCGGGCCTCGACCTTCTTCTCTAAGAAGCGGTGGATGAGTTTGTCCATCCAAAGAGGCATCGTCTCATTGATTTCATACACGGGGATCGGCTGTTCCTCACCCACGCGTCTCAAGATGGCCAAGGTTGAGTCGCCACGCACCGGTGGGCGGCCAGTCGCCATCGCGTACAGCACTGCCCCAAGACTGTACAGGTCGGAACGCGGATCGATCGTCATCCCTCTCGCTTGTTCAGGGCTCATAAACTGAGGTGTCCCTGCAACCATACCGCTATTGGTCAACGAGGCATCATCGATCGTGCGGGCAAGCCCGAAATCGCTGAGCAACACGCGATGACCGCCATCATCCAGCAGGATATTGGCTGGTTTGATATCCCGATGCACCAAACCCAAGCGGTGTGCGGCCACCAATGCTTCGGCAATTTGAACGCCGATCGAGAGGATTTCAGAAAGCGGCAAACTCCCTTCGCGATCGATGCGTTGCTGGAGATTTCCGCCTGCGACAAAGGGCATCACCAAATAAGGTAATGCGCTGTCGGTCGCGACGTTATAGATCGGAACAATATTCGGATGCACGACCGCTGCTGCTGCTTGCGCCTCGCGAAAAAACCGTTGACGCGATGCACCGTTGCTGGCCAGCATGGGCGACAGCAACTTCACCGCCAATGGCCGATGCAATTCCTCATCCCATACTTTGAGCACGACACCCATGCCGCCATGTCCGATCACTTCTCGGACCGGCCAATCGTCCAGCATGCCGATCGCGTTGGCATCGGTCGCGGGCTTCAGCAATTTAACAACCCAGGCGACGGAATGATCCAGGGGTACGCGAGAAACAGGTTCCACCGGACTTCCAAGCGTGCTGGCATCTTTCAACAGGATCTGCGTATCGCGCCACCACTCGTCGGGCGCTGCGAGCATGTCCAGCTCGCGTTGGCAGGCTTCGCATTTTTCGAGATGCGTCGTGACGTGACGTTCGTCGTCACGATCAAGCGTTGCGCTGAGCAACCGAGCTAGCAGTTTGGAATCGCATTCACCACGGTAAGCAATCATGATGGGTCGTCCTCAACAAAGGATTCGATGAGCGTTTTGATACGAGCAAGGGTGCGGCATCGCGCGACATAAACCGAACCTACACTCGTGCCGAGCCGATGCGCGACGTCGGCGGCAGCCAAGCCCTCCACCGCCGTTAGCCAGAAGGATTGCCATGTGATTGGCTGGCTAGACTGTCGCACTTGCTCTGCAGCCCAATGGAACTTTTGGCTGCGCGCCTCCGCAAGAAAAGCTCGCGAAGCGTCTTCGGGAGCCGCAGGGACCGTCGATAGGATGCGTACGAAATCGCTCCCTCCCAGCGGACGCTCCCTGCGTTTGCGAAGCAAGTCGATCGTGGCATGACGCGCGATTTTGGACAGCCAACCGCGAAACCGGCCATCCGCTTGGGTGTCAAATGCCTCGACCTTGCGGCTTACTAGGAGCAGTACCTCTTGGGCGACTTCGCGCGCATCGGCGTCCTGCAATTGAGCGCGTTTTGCAAGCCGATAGATAACCGGCTCGTAGATCGCGCAAAACTCCGACCATGCAGCCATGTCTGCTCGATCGTGCAGTCTCAGCAACAGGGAGTGTCGCGTTTCAGGAATCGCCATCGGTACCTCCGGGGAAAGTAGCATTCTGCCAGCTTACACGGGGATCGACTCGATTCCTTACAGACTATTTTAGCGAATCTTGAAATGGTACTCCGGCGGAATGGAGCCGGACTAAGTATCAATCAATGATTTGTCAGGAGCAGCCTGCTTCTGCTTGTCCGACTTTTTCTTGGCTTCGGGCTTTTTATTACTTTCCGTCTTCTTGCTTTTATTGGGTCGGTCGGGTTCCGATTTCTTTTCGTTCAGCTCCGATTGCAGCTTTGCCAGCGTTTCCCGCTGAGCGTTTAGCAGCGTCTGCAGTTCCGTCACCTCGGCAGTCCTTTTTTCAAGCAGCGCAAGCGTTTCTTTGTTGGCCGCGTCTGCGAGTTCCATTCGCTTTTGCCATTCCAATTGCATTTGTTCCCATTGCGCATCCATCTTCTTCTTCGCGTTTGCCAGCTCCTCTCGCTCCACGCCGATTGCTTTGTTGGCCTCGTCATTCTTTTCCAAAACGGCCGGTTCGAGCTGAAGCTTGGAGTGGATTTCCGGAATATCAAGCGGTCGTATGGCTTCGGTTGGGATGGGCTCGACCAAGGTGGGGGCGAATAAGCTCGATTGCGCATCGGCTCGCACTATTTCCGACTCCGTCGCGCTTGCCTCTCCCGACTTACCAACGACCTCCGCCGACATGATTTTTGAACCCGACGGAAGATCCAAACCTTTCAGGAACTGCTGCCGAACCTCGGGTGGAATCTCGCCCAAACGAATGGAGTCGGGTTGCGGTTGTGGCGGCTTAAACTCCTCGACGACAATCCCTAACCTCTCCATCTGAGAAGCGGTTCCAGACGAAATCAGGCCTGGCGAACCCAACATGGGTACAGGTTGCAGATCCGTTTTTTGAGGCTGCACCGTTTCCGGCTTTGGCATAGGCAATGTTTTTGGCGAAGGCAATGCAGCCGAGGCTGTCGGCAATGCAGCCGAGGCTGTCGGTGAGGATCCGCTGGGAGACAGCCATCGCAAGGGTGGCAACCCCAGCCGTTGTCGGCAAACCTCGCAGTTCAGTATGTCTGCCGGCAGATTGTTCATGTCAATGGGTCCGTTGCCCAAGTGCTGGGTCGCGACCGCGCTAGAGCCTCGAGAGGGCGTCACGGCACTCGTCTCTGAGGCGAGGTTCAATGGGAAGCCTTGAACAACCACTTGCCCCGATAACGTAGAGAAAGGAACCAGGGAGTAGCTCAGGGCCAATCCAGCAGACAAATCGCGAAGTCGAATCTTGAACATTTTGGCAGATCCCAACATGGGGGTGGAGACGCTTCAAATTACGGGGCACAATCGTTGTAAGTATAGTTGGCATTTCCGATGATTTGCTAGCAACGAGCGCGACTTTATCGGATGGAGCCTTTTTCCGTGACAACTCAGGTCGATTCGTAGGGGCCAGTTGTGCTAATCTCTGTCGCGACTGGTCATTTCCTAAAAACCGACATTTCCATTGCAGTCGTTAGAACCATGAAATTCACGGGCTTGATACTCATTTGTGCGACAAGTTCATTAGCGCTGATACTGCCTGCGATTGGCGTGGTGCATTTTCCGAAAACGCAGGCGACCCCATTGGCACCGGTGCCGGGTTTTTTGACCAATGCCCCTTCGAATCCAAGCCAGCTCGCATGGAATCCGACCTCGCCCGGATCGGATCTATTATCGAATGCGAGAGCGATGCCGGGCACTGCGGCCCCTTACCCCTCTATGCCGATGGCACCGTACAACTCAAATGCTGCGCTGATTCCCGGTGCGAAGATTTCCGATGCAAAGATTCCCAATGCGAACGGGCAGCCGATGCAGTCTGCCAACAATAAATTGGGGGTCGGTATCTGGTTGATGCTGGGTCCGGTTTGTTTGCTTGGGTTGGTGATGTGGACGTTTGGATCCAACCCTTCGGGCGCCAAGCCCCGGTGAAATCGTTGAGCCAGTGGCTCGGTTGGAGCGGTGCTTTAAGGCGAACGGCAGGCTGAAACATACCAGCCGTCGTTTGGGATCATTGTCCGGAACGAACCAACGGACGGGACAACGGTCCCATCCTACGGTAGTGATGATGATCCTGCCGCTCGCCTAAATGCGCCCGAGGCGATCGAGGGCCTCTTCTGCCCATGGGCTTTGTGGGGACAGTTGCAAGAAGCGGATCCAATGGCGAACGGCTTGTTCGGCTTGCGATTCCTCGTCTAAACATTTGGCGAGATGGTAATGCACATCAGGATATCGGTCGTCGCGGGCGAGGGCTCCTTGGAAGGCCGCGATGGCCAGTAAATTTTGGCCCGTTTCGGCG
>JANODW010000221.1:0-4329 GCA_031412875.1 Pirellula sp.
ATGCACGGGGCGTGCCTGGCACCGACCAGGTGGGGGAGGCGATTGCTAACGACGAGTTGCTTCGATTGACCAAAGTCATGAGTTTTGCCGACGCAGATCGAGCGTCTCGTTCGTCGCCTCTCCTGGGTCGATTGGCGATCGAAGCGAGGCTCCTCGGGATGCAACAAGTCATGGGCAGCTTCTTAAAAACCCTCATCGCGCAACCCACTGCCAAGGATCGCTACCTGCGTATCATGCTGCGATCCCGAGAACAATCCGAAGCCTCGCAAAAAGTTCAGCTCATCGAACAGGTGCGGCGTTCCGTCGAACAAACCACCAACACTCCCGACTGGAAAAAAATCTTCCCAGACCAGTCGGGCAACTACACCCCTACCGTGTCGGGTTACTACGTCTTGCTCTCGGAGTTGGTTGCGAGCGTCGTCGCGGACCAATGGAGATGCTTTGCGGTCGCGACCTTGGGTATCTGGATAGCCATGGCCATCGCTTTGAGAAGTCCATGGCTGGCCCTGCTTTCCATCTTGCCGAACGCGCTCCCAAGTTTCTGCATCTTAGGCTGGATGGGTTGGACCGGGATGCGGGTCAATTTAGGGGCTGCGATGATCGCCGCGGTGTCGATGGGACTGAGTGTTGACTCGTCGCTTCATTATTTAATTCGCTTTCAGCGAGAGCGCAGGCAAGGTCGCAGTTTTGAGGATGCCTTGGCGATGGCTCAGTCGGACATCGGCATGGCGATTTTGCTTTCGACCTTGGCCCTGGTGGTGGGTTTTGGTTCGTTGGCTTCTAGCAATTTCCTCCCCACCGTCGTCTTCGGAACGACTGCATCGATCAGCATGGTCGGAGGATTGCTTTGCAACCTCGTCGTCCTGCCCGCGTTGCTAAAGCTAAGTGCACGCGCGGCATAGGACGTCAGCTCCCAACAAGTTCTCTGCCGGTTCTTGGCCAACTCTATTACCGGTTCTAGATCACTGGTTCTAGCCAGCAAGTCCCAGCTAGCAGGCCTTGGTTTAAGATTTCCCAAAGGGTCGGGAATCGGCTAAACTCCGTATTACGTTTTAGCTCTCTCACTCTCACCTTGACCAGGATATGCGTTATGCGTCAGATCTCCCTTTTCATCCAATGTGCGACGGTTGCACTGGTTGCCTTCACCGCCCATTTCGCGGTCGCTCAATCGAAACCCACCGATCCCGCTGGCACGTGGCGATGGAGCTACGAAGCGGACGGGAAAACGAGAGAGGATTCGGTTACCTTCCTGGTCGAAAAAGGTGCGGTTTCCGGATTTTTCAAAGGGCAAGCGGACGCGCCCATCGCCATCAAAGATGCCAAATGGAAAGACAATCAAATTTCCTTCACGGCGGAGTACAAATTCAAGGACCAATCGGTTGCGCTCGCCTTCGCCGGCAAAGTCAAGAAAGACGATCTCGATGGCACCGTGACGGTGACGACGGACGACGGCACTCAAGAGTACCCTTGGACACCCAAGCGTTCGGTTCAAATCGACGATGTGCTGGGTGTATGGGACATCGTGATCGATGCCGACGGCAATCAGTTGAAACCCTCCATTTCCATCACCCGAATGGGCGAAAGCTTGAACGGGAAATATACGGCTTCGGAACAAGTGATCGTCGAAGCGACCAAACTGAAAATTCGCGACAACCAACTCGAATTCCATATCGAAGGAACGTTTGATGGACGCAAAATCATTGCGGATTTTTCAGGCCGCCCCTATGGCAACAACATGAACGGCAAGATCGATTTCGATTTGGATGGGAGTATGGGTGAGATTGAATTTACAGCGACCAGGCAACCGCCCAAGAAAAAATAGCCGGTGACCTTGCTCGCAAAATGCATTTCACAGTTCACTGGGTTCGTTTGAGAAACTTCAGTCCTTCGAACCACAGGACACTCAAAAGTCCGCCTGCCACACACAGTGCCAAGTCATCCCAGTGGAGCGTCGAGAAGTGAAAGAGCTGTTGCAGGAACGGTACATACAATGCCATTCCCAGAAAAACGATGGCCCCCAAAATGACGCACCAAAGCGCCAGGTTGGGGGTCTTTAACGTGGACCAAATCGATCTGGTCCACGAGCGGTTTGCGAAGATGAGTCCGATGTTCGCAACAATGAGCGTCGTGAAGCTCAGCGCGGTGGCATCGGCCACGTCGAACCAGCCCGTCAGTGCGGCAAGATAGATCGCCATCACGATTAGCAAAGCGCTGGCCCCTTGGAGTAACCCTAGTCCGATAAGTCGGATACCAAACATCGGACTCGATGGCTCGCGAGGTGGTCGACGCATGACTTCTGGGTCTTCCGGTTCAGCCTCGAAGACAACCGAACAAGCGGGATCGATGATCAGTTCGAGGAAAAGAATGTGGACCGGCATCAATGCAATGGGCCCTCCAAATAGTATCGGTACAATCGACATTCCCGCGATAGGGACATGCACCGCAACAATGTACGTCATGGCTTTTTGCAAATGGTCGTAGATCCGACGGCCCATGCGAACGGAGTGGACGATGGACGCAAAGTCATCGTCTAGCAAAACCAACGAGGCCGCTTCGCGCGCGACGTCTGTCCCTCGCCCTCCCATCGCAATGCCAATGTGTGCCGCTTTGAGCGCTGGAGCGTCATTCACTCCATCGCCGGTCATGGCAACGATTTCCCCGTTGGCTTTGAGGGCCTTCACCAGCCGCAATTTCTGCTCTGGAATCATCCGAGCAAACACATTGATTCGACGAACGCGTTTCTGCAGTTCGGACTCGTCGAGGCTTTCCAATTCCGAGCCCGTCATGATCTCTTCGACCGGATGGATGCCCGCTTGCTTGGCGATGCTGATCGCGGTTTTGGGATGGTCGCCCGTAATCATGATGACCCGGATGCCTGCGGTGTAGCATTCGGCTACGGCTTGCGGAACCGTAGGACGAATGGGATCCGCGAGCCCAACCAGACCGAGGAATTCGAAATTGAAATCGTGCTGATCGCCTGGCAAAGTCTGTTTTTCGAAAAGTCCTTTCGCAACCCCCAGTACCCTCAGTCCCTGTTTGGCCATCTCAGCTACTTGGTCGGCGATTTCCCGCGTCTGTTGCGGGGACAAGTGACAGAGGTCGGCAATTGCCTCCGGTGATCCCTTGGTTGCCAATACAAAGTCTGCGCCTGTCGGAGATTTCCACACGTGCGACATGGCCAGGAGATGGGAGGACAACGCATACCCTCGCTCCAACGTCCAATCCGAATGCAAATGCTCCGTCTTGGCAAGGTAGGTGTTCCCCAAATCATGAAAGGCTTTCTCCATGGGGTCGAACGGATCGCACTGGCTAGCCAGGATGCCAAACTCGACGATCTCGTGAAACTCCTCCGGCAATTCGGCCGATAGCCCGCCGGTTTTGCCAGCCATTTCTGGATGACCGGCAATACTGTGTGTTGCGCCCTCCACTACGAGGGTTTGGATCGACATGCGATTGGCTGTGAGCGTGCCTGTCTTATCGACACACAATACCGTCGCAGAACCAAGCGTTTCGATGACCGGAACATGGCGAGCCAAAACTTGGATTTTGGACAACCTCCATGCCCCCAAGGCCATGAAAATAGAAAGGACGACAGGAAACTCCTCGGGCAGCATGGCCATTGCGAGCGTGATCCCCGCCAGCAAACCTTCGAGCCAATTCCCGCGTGTCACTCCATAGAGCACGACCACAAATAGACATAGCACCAATCCCAACACGGCAACGCGGCGCACCAGTTTGCCCACTTCGATTTGCAGCTTGGTCCCCTCGAGCTCCACCGCTTGCAAGGCTTTGCCGATGAGTCCCATTTCTGTATGGGTGCCGGTCGATCGCACTTGCGCTAACCCTTGGCCTTGCACGACCAACGTACCGGAATAAACAAAGGGCAAATCGTCCCCGCCTGGCCTTGCAATCGGCTGCACGCCGTCCCAAGCCACTTTGCGCACCGGCGCGGATTCCCCTGTCAAAAGCGACTCGTCTGCGGCCAAGTTATTGCTGGACAGCATGACCGAATCTGCAGGCACGCGATCCCCTTCGGCGAGCACAAGGATATCCGAGGGAACAACATCGCGGCCCGCGATGCGTTTGCGAAGGCCATTGCGAATGACCAGAGCGCGGGGACTCGAAAGATCCCGAAGCGACTCCAATGCCCGCTCCGTTTTCCGCTCTTGATAGAGAGTGATCCCAAGCACCACAAATACGAATCCAAGAAGCATCAAAGCCTCTTGAATATCACCCAAACTCAAATAAAGGGTGCCGCAAGCGAGAAGCAGCAAAAACATGGGCTCGCGCACCACTCCCCACGCAGTCATCCAAATGCTCTTGCTCTTA
>JANODW010000222.1:0-8046 GCA_031412875.1 Pirellula sp.
AAATCCTCGACAGCGCGACCGGCTGGAAACGGATGTCATTTTAATACCCCCCCCTTTGACTTCATTTTGTAAATTCCCGCTTCTCGCCTTACCCAAGATTTTAGCTTCCGGCGTGTCACCAAGCGATACTGTAGTTCAGAAATGGTGCCGAGCATTCATCTTTTGTTTTTAACAGTCAAATCAGTGAAAAGCGCGAGCCAGTCGTTGTGCATTTGACGAGATTTCGGTCCGCAATTGATCGATCTCGCGCAATTCTTGGTCGAGGTCGATTTTCGATTTGCTAATGGAGGCCGCTTTGGCTTGCTCTTTCGCAAGCGATGCGTGCTCGATCGCATGTTCCAACAGTTCCAGTTTTTTCCTCAATAGATGGGCCTGCATTTGCTGGTACGGCCGCAACTCAAAAGATCGAAGGGCATATCCAACCTCTAACTTGCGAGACCACTCCTCGAGAATCGGAATCCAAAGCAATACACGCTTGTAATCTCGACTGGTCGCGCTAGACAATACCTCGATCCTGGCAAGACGCATTTCCTCGAGTACTTCGCTCGGCGGCGGATAGTACGCGTAGCATGCAACAACGCTAAAGGCCACTAGGCCGGCCAAACAAGTGACCCCCACCGTCCGCGACGAAACGGTGCGGTTCCAGCCGCCCATTGCCGTTGCTGTCTCAGTATTTGCAGTATTTGCCGTTTCAGTTTTCGCCGTTTCCATTTGCTCCATCCAGCCAGCCATCCGAACCTTGATCACGTACCCGAAAACTGCAAGCGTCAGCAACACTCCCACTCCAATTCGCTCGATTAAACCAATGGACGCAGCGAGCTTGCTCAAGACAGACTCCCCTGTTAGTCCCTGTCCGGAGTGCAATGGGTTGGTGTAGACATCGAACGCATGGGTGTGTCCAGCCGGCTCTACTCCGGGAGGTATCAAAGGACGTTCCACGGCATAAGCGAACCCGACAACCACCGTGAACAAGACTGTGAACCAAACCAGTGTTGGCTTGATTCCGTAACTCGACGCAATCCACCAAAGCGTCGCCAAATTAACACCTGTTCCTAACAGTAACAAGCAAAAGGCTGCACCTGGCGAGTTTCCATGTGCAAACATCATCCCGAGTTGACTCATCGTCAACATCGGAGAAGCGTAGATCGGAATTGCCACGATTGCCATCTTTAAAGGGGCTGCTGGGTCCAATTGCTCGACGGAGCTCTGCAGAGCTCCGTGTGGGAGTAAAAATCCAAGAAGAAACAATCCGGACAAAGCGATGAGCGTCAGTCCGCCGGTCGGTCCGCACAGCTCTCGAGCCATGTAAAAAAACGTTAATGCAATGCGTCGCAGTCCAATCACTTCCGGATCTTTCGGCGTATCCAACGGCTTCCAAGTGGTCATTCGGTCCCACACCAGTCCCAACGTTGTCACTACCCCTAGTGACGCGATAGCGAAGCCGACAATCACGTACGGTCTTGTTAGCGTCAATCCGTACAGCAACGAGAGGGGATTGAACAACGGGGCGGAAAGCGCGAATGCCGTAATTGCTCCAGGGCGAATCCCCGTGCGCTTCATTTCACGTAATATAGGGAGGACACCGATGGAGCAAACCGGCAGAAGCATGCCGATCAACCAGGATTGCGGCAACGATCGCAACCCATTGCCACCAAACAATCGAATGGTACCCGCTGAGCCCAAATAGTATCGGAGCAATCCAGCAATAAAAAGTCCGACGATCATTGTTGGTGCAGCAGAGGCCAAACCCTGAACAAAACGCATCAAACCGCCAGCAAGCATTATATCCATCGTGAGATTCCTGAATTCATAGTCTTTCGTTTTTGGTAGTGATGGTGGTCGGCAGCTTGGCGTACGATTCACGAAGCAGAACCACAAATCGCTCTAAATCATCACTGCAATCGTTGAGCGAAATGTCTTTAGCGCTGAGATGTCGTCGAAGCGTTTCGCTCAGCTCGTAAATTGGCAACCATTCGGCTTCCGGCAGATCGGTATCCGCAGCCACCTCCGGTGCCCACTCAATCAAGTCCGATAATTCTTCGCGCGTTGTTTCCAACGATTCCTTGCTTTCGAGCTGGCTCAGTCGTTGCTCAATCTTCTGCGCTGCGTCGTCCATGTTCTGCGGCCAGTGAGGTGGCAACTCGTGATCCATTTCATGCAACGACTCCCTTTCTGCCGCACAGCCCAAGCTGAGAGCGGATAGGAGGAGGATGACAATCCCCAAGCGTTCGAATGAAAAGAATAGGTGTGGGATAGTTTGTAATTGACTCATCTGTAGCTCGGTACTTCTTCTGCCTTTAAAATCGACTCGATAACATGGGAAACCGGTTGTCCACGTGTGATCAATCGAACACCCACAACCGGATTGGCCACGGCTTGAATGTCGTCAGGAATGAGAAAATCGCGATTCTGCAACAGAGCCCAAGCGCGGGCGACGCGTTGCCAAATCAGCATGCCTCGAGGGCTGATTCCCAACGTTACGGCTTCATGCGCTCGTGTTGCTTCACATAGACTCACTAGGTATTCCTGAACGGCTGGTGCGACTCGTATGCTTTGCACGTGGTTCTGAAGTTCCTGCAGTGTGTTTAAGCTCAAGCATTCGCTTGCGTCAGTTATGTCACTGCGCTGTGAGTCAACTTGATTGAGGATCGCAAGCTGCGCTGCACGATCGGGGTATCCGATTTCGAGCTTCATCGAAAATCGATCCATTTGAGCTTCCGGCAATGGGTACGCCCCATGGCTTTCAATCGGATTCTGCGTGGCGATTACAAAGAAAACCGGTGAAAGAGCGCGAGAAACTCCATCGATGGTAACTTGCCGTTCGGCCATCGCTTCGAACAACGCGCTTTGCGTCCGTGGAGTTGTTCGATTGATTTCATCGGCAAGAAGAATGTCGGAGAAGACCGGACCATGATGGAATTCGAATTCTCGCGACTTCTGATTAAACATATTGAATCCAGTCACATCCGTCGGCAGCAGGTCGGGCGTACACTGAATTCGAGAGAACCTGGCACCAAAACAGCGAGCAATGGCTTTTGCTAAAGTTGTTTTCCCAAGGCCGGGCAAGTCATCGAGCAGTAGATGACCGCCAGCGAGTAGGCAAGCGATCACTAGTTCCATGCGATCCGCCTTGCCCAGCAGAACCTGGTTAAGTCGCGATCGAAGCAAATCGATCGAGCGCTTGCGGTGGGAGGAGAGGGAAACGGGTTCTTTGATTGCACTCATGCCATCTGCCTTTGGCTCATTCTCTTATTTCCTCTCCGCAACTCATGTATCGTAAGATCTTGCCATACCCGCGCAATCGCCTCTTGATCGTTCTTCGAAAGACGATTCATTCCACCAAACCACAACCGATCCGCCGATTCCAAGTAGAGCTGTACCTGATGATCAAGCTCATTCGGTAGGATTGCGCGGAGTCGAAGAAGGTGTTCTCGTAGCAGCGTCCCTTTAGCCCTGGGGATACCGGCTAGTTGGCATCGCAGTTCGAGCAGCCAAGTTAACCATGCGATGCGTCCTCGATCGTTCATCAAGCATGTGGCCGGGAAAGCAAACCAGCTAGCCCATTCGACCACGAATCGCCTAAGCAGGAAAACGCATAGAGTACCCACGGAAATTGCCAAAGCCCCCATTGCGATTGCCCATCGCTTTTGATTCAGGCGATACCAGATGCTGGCTGTCGTTGGTGGTTCACGGTAACCGGGGGAAGGTTCCAGCGGAATCCAATAGCCGTGCCCAACATCGATTTCCAGCCAGGCATGCGCATCGGAGGGCAATATGGCAATCTCCCCTTCACGGGAAATATAGTGTTTCGGGTTCGCATAAAAGCCGGCGACGAATCGCGTGCTATAGCCGAGATGTTCCAACATCAAAGCGGCAGCGGTGGCAAAGAGGTAATCGGGTCCGCGGCGATTCTGAAGGAACTGGTTCAATGCCAAAGGCTCCGATTCCGCGGTCGAGCTCGGCAATGCAAAGGGACTGGTTCGATCTAAAACAAATTCGTTTCGCAATCCAGCGAGAATCGACTGCACCTGCTGCCAACCCCTCGGCAGGTCTCCGGCAAAACCATGGGCCAGGCGATTGAGTTCGAGTCGGCAACTGCCTATTAGCTCTTTATGAGATTTTCCAGGAGAACAGTTTCGCACCAAGTCCTCAAGTCTCTCAAGATCGATACGACTATTGATCATCCGAACGACGGTATAGTCGGGAACATGTTCGCGATCAGGCATCTGTAAACACTCATCCAATGAGATCGCAAAGAAATCCTGCCGATCGATTTGGTCAATACACCACAACTGCATCCCTTGTCGCGAAGGGATGGTCGGCGAGCGATAGCGAGTAAACTTGATCGCCTCTGGCAGCGAATCGACAAACGGGCTTATCGAATTCTGAACGGCTGTTTCACCCAAGCCAAACCAACTGTGCTTTCCAATGACAGTGCGTTCGATCGCACGTGCGGAGGCCAGAGGGTTTACTCCTGCATTCGACCAAGTGGTACCATCAAAATGAGTGAATCGCTGAGCCGCCAAGTGTGAGCCCATTTCACCCTGCCAGAACATGAGGGATTCTGCCACCAAGTCATCTGCGGGTTTGCGTTCGATGGGCCATTCACGCTCGATACTGAACTCCGATCCGCTCGCCGCTCGATTGCCCTCAGTGAATTTGCCTTCATCGCTCTTAATATTCAAAGGTGACAAGGCTTGGGCGCGTTCCACACGTTGCAGTTTTTTCCGTGGTTCGCCAAACTCGTCGCTAAACACGTCGAAGAGGCTCGGTTTCTCCGAATCTAGAAAAACATCCGTCTCAACCGCACCAAACGAAGTTGCATGTCTTCTTGCTGCAACGAGAGCGTCTCCGTTTCCTACTCCTCTTCGAGCGGACGAGTCCTTGCCCGTGGTGCCGCCGCTTGTCGGCATCAACTCCGTTTGTAGTTTTGTTAAGATCGGAATACGGCCAGCAACCAAAGACGCCCCCACCAGGAAAACAATACATCCGAACAACGTGAATAATATGCGTTGAAACCGAGCGGGCTGAATTCCCACCGCTGCTGCTGTTTCCACTTGGGACCAATGGTTGTTGACCAACCACCACAAACACAGAATGGCCCACACGAGTGAAAACCACAATGCGAGTCGTGAATCCGCGATGAAGGTCGCAAATAGGGTTAAAAACCCACTGCAGACAACCGACAGGCTCAGTGTCCGCAATTGGAATGCTAACATCGCACTAGCCAAACTGCCCCAACCCAAGCAGGTTAGCAAGACAATCTCCAGCCCGTTGCCATGGCCAAATTGTTTGGCAATTGGATTGACAATCCCAGGCATGGCGATGCCAGCGATCAAGCAGACAACACTCCACCCGTTCATCGCAATGGATGGGAAGGCAGTTGCATGCACCAATCCTTTGGGCATCTGCGGTCTCGACAAGCGGTAGGCAATCAACAGGAAGACGAGGCTGCTGATCGATTCGGCAACAAGCACGATTACGCTGTCGTAATCGAGTCGTCGATGAGCAACCAATAGAATGGCAATTAGCGACATGCAAATGGTTCCAAGACGTCGACGCTCGATTTCTTGCGCGTCGCGTAACATCGCATCCACGGCACAGCGTCGCACCAGTTTCTCGATCTTCGGTGCAACCTTCGGTGCAACCTCGCTAACCGCAAAGGCCGAGTTGGAACGAATCCACCCTTTAGACATAAACGGTCTCCGACAACCAATGGTTGAGTTGGCTCGTTATGTCATCATCAAGATCGATGGGTCTCGACACGTTACCTCGCTGTCGCAGTCCCCTGGAATCTCGCCCGAATTCGACGTGCACTAAAGCAGATGGCCGATCGCAGTCGGACTGGCCTGGCTGAATAATCGCAATCCAGCAAACGCCGGCGCCTTTTGGAGAGGTTCCGTGTGACGCGGATGGCGCTCGCGACGCATCGACGCATCCGGCCAACGGGATTTCCGCAAGCTTTTGCAAAGTCGGCTTTCTACCTCCGGCATTCTCAGACACTCCGCACAGTTTTCCATCGACGATTAATCGAAATGGGAGATGCCTCGCAGAGAGCAACTCAACGAGACTTGCCGCAATGCGTACACGCCAGGCCAAATTCTCGCGGATCTCTATGTTGGATCCTTGGCAACGCTCGGTTGATAAATGAATTTCGACGGATTGGTTTTGAGGCCCACCCCGTTCGCAGACAACAAGTTTGTCTTGTCGTGCGGATTGTGCCCAATGAATATTCTTGAGTGCATCGCCATGGCGAAAATCGCGAACACCTAGGAAGTCTCCATACGTCGACGGCCGATTTCCAACACCGTGGTCTGCGAGTTGTTCCCCTGCAAACTCGAATTCCTCGGAGATGGGAATCAATAGTGGCAATACAGTGACGGGACTCCAATCGCGAATCTCCTTTCTCGCGGTCCATATCCCAAACGGAAAAGCACACGCGATGTTGGGCGGTTGCTTCGGATAGCGACCTCGGTACTCGGCAGAAATCGGCATGCGATAGGTTGCTGTCGAGAATGCCGGAATACGCGCAAGAGCTGCTTCAGGTAAGTCGAAAACGCGATCGGATGCATCTTTCACGGACGGTGCGGATAAGTATCCTTCGACCATCAAGCCCAGGATGGGGAGTGGCAAATAGTTTCGAACCCGCAGTTGCAAATAGGAAGTTTCTCGCTCGTACAGATCACTACAAGCCGGATGCAGCCCGCAACTTATTAAACGCGTGGCAAGCCAGGGAAACCCCATCCCGAACAGGAGAATCGCCGTTAGGCCTGCCGTGAGCGTCCAACCCATCGGACTGAGGAACATTCCAACGAGGACACTTGCCAAAGTAGCCAGTACGAACCAACCAATAGGCTCTTTGAGCCAATAAACAAAACGATTCGCCCAGGGACAATAGTCTGCTGTCAACATTTGCGACAAGCGATTGTTTGCCTTGAGCACTTCACTGGCTATCGCCATAATGAGCGCACCTTCGGTATGAGGAACTCTTTGCAGACATAAGCTGATGCCATGGCGCCAACCCAATGGCATTCCCTTTCGTAGCGGCAGGTCGCCAGACCTCCGGTACTTTGAATGCGCACGTAATGGTTCTTTACAGGTCCCCACCGGATGGCTTGCGCCGTTCCTCTAACGTGAGCCCCATCATGTCCATTGCGTGTGCAATTGACAAAACAAACAACGAGCAGTTAGACGCTCGGGGGGCCTCGGACAGAAAGTCCACAGAGATAAACAGCAGAAGTTGCGTCGCTTGCATGCTCGACGCTTAACCGTTGCATAGGAAGCGGTTTCCAATCGATCACCAACGTGACGCTGAATACCGCGTTGCGCGTTGCGAAAAAATTCTGGCAAACGCTACAGTGATCGGGATCGTGCTCGTGTTCGTTCGCCGGGCATGGCTCTTGCGATTCGTCACCTGAGTTTTTTCGGAGGCCACCATGTTGATGGTGACAACTGCAAGACTTGACAGGCGTTTGGCTACAGGACGTCTGTCGATGATGCTTGGCTCCGGCACAACCGACGTGCACCAATCCCACCGCATTGCCAATCAGCAACGATGTCAGCACGAGGTAGGTTGTTAGAGTCCTCATCGAGAGCAAGATCGGATTCCTGCATTGAGAGCGAATGGCGAGCGTGAAATGGACACAAAGATCACTCAGCGGTCCGATCATCGAACATATAAGTGTTAATGGAAAATACGAAACGTCAATCATGACGGTTCACAAATGGGTTGTCCGACTGACACTTGCCAAATCACGATGGATAGGCTGCCGATTTCGTATTGAAACCATTATCTACATGCTTATTGTAGCAACATGCAATAGGTGTGCAAGAGCAAATTGTGTCCGGGTAGTGCGTGTCAAAGCGCGGCTCGCGCCGATCCGCTCGGGACGATGGTCCCAAGCTACTTTTTTTTGGGGCAGCAAGTTCTAAGCCGTTGTGATGCCGAGGTTGTTTAGTGCGCTGCCATTGTTTTTGATTTTGGCGAGATTGATTTCGAGGTCGTAGAACTGTTTTTGCAGGCGTTCCTTTTCGCGATCCAAGCGG
>JANODW010000223.1:0-5378 GCA_031412875.1 Pirellula sp.
CTTGCCGACCGTTTCCAAAGGAGCCGACAGCGTTAAAGAGACCTTCGAAGTTCCATCGAACCCGCTTCCCCGTGTCGCTCCAGGACCGCTGCGAAATGCCGGTTCCGCGTCGCCCGCGTCCAATCTACTGGCTGAAAACGAACAGGAGAGCAAGGCAACTGGGCAATCGGGCCTCACCCAGCCAGCAACCGCGATGGCTTCCCCCCCGCTGAGCGAAACCATTGCAAACCTTCGCAAGCTCCAACAAGAATGGAGCGCCACTCCCAAGGAGGGCCAAGCCGAAATGGTCGGAAAATACTGTTCCGAAATCAAACAACTCGCCCAAAGTTCGGCCGCTCTCAAGGGTCGGTCTGGGCTGATTTGGAAAAAAGAATTGCGCGATCTGTCTCGAGAGATTCTATCGCATTCCAATCTATCAACGGTAATTCAATTTGGAGCGACCGGGAAATGGCGTGGCGTTCCACCGGCTCTCCCGAAGGAGTTTGTCGCGACCGTCATGAAAATTGGAACGGGCAACCAACCCGATCCTAATGAGACCTGGACCCTCCAGGAAAAATGGCAATACGGCGACTTGGAAATTCCCGTGGAAGTGTTGCCGGATGCTTGGCCAGAATCGTGGACACGCGAGGCAGACGCAACCGCAGGGAGTTCGAACTCGCAAAGAGATTCTTGCCTGCTGCTTGGGCAAATCCTCGTCGCCGAGCAATCAGTTCCCCAGGAAGGGTCAAGGGTTGCTACCGAAGCGGGGCCCGCCAGCTTGGTCTTGAGAGTGCATGCCGTTCTCGCTCCGTAGAATGCGAGGACCGAATGGCTCGCGTTGTTTCGCTAAAAAAGGGAATGCCTTTGGCGAGCGCCCTCGACGAGGCTTGTCGATTACACTGTTGGGCTCCCTATTCTCTTTCTCCAACCAGACGATCGTGACATGATTTGCAGATCACTTTTTCCTATCCATCTCAACAAGAATGGTTCGTGGCAACTGTTCGTATGGGTTGCCGGGATGTTTTGTTTTCTCGATTCCATCCAAGCTCAGTCGAACGACGCTGGCTTCGCCCCACCGCCTCCGGCCAAGGGCTGTATTCGAGTGGCTACATTCAATGTGGCACTGAATCGCAAGGAGAATGGCCAGTTAGTCCGCGAGCTCAACAAGGGAGACGAACAGGCAAAGCGAATTGCGATGATCGTGCAAATCGTGGCTCCCGATATCTTGTTGGCCAACGAAGTGGACTATTCGGATGGCGAAGCCGCCACGTTGCTTCGCGATAAATATTTCTTGGTCCCGCAAGCGTCCCCCGTGCCCTCCAGTCCATACAAGCCGCGAGCGAGTTCGCTGGTGAATGTCTATACTGCCCCGGTCAATACCGGAGTCAATTCGGGGATGGATTTGAATCTAAATGGTCGCTCCACTGACAGCGATGATGGTTGGGGCTATGGAGCTTTTCCTGGTCAATACGGGATGGCGGTGTACAGCAGGTTTCCCATTTCCCAGAGCGAGGTACGGACCTTTCAGATGTTTCGATGGAGTCAAATGCCCAACGCAAAGCGGCCCAAACTCGTAGACAAAACGACCGGACAAGAGCGGTTCTTTCATACGGACGAGGTTTGGGAGAAACTGCGATTGAGTTCCAAATCGCATTGGGACGTTCCGATTCGGGTAGGCGATGCGACGTTGCACATCATCGCCTCGCACCCAACCCCGCCGGTTTTCGATGGTTTGGAAGATCGCAACGGCTGCCGTAACCATGATGAGATACGCATGATACGGGACTATGTTTCCGAGGGAGCAACGGGAGGCTACCTCCTCGATGACCAAGGGAAAGCAGGTGCGCTGGCGGCCGATGCGCGCTTTGTCATCCTAGGCGACTTGAATTCGGATCCCAACGATGGGAGTGGGATATCGCGAGGCATCATGGACTTGCTCGAATCGCCGCGAGTTGCGTCCACGGTTATTCCATCGAGCGAAGGGGCGGTGGAAGCATCTCGGTTGCAAGCCAAGGCGAACCTCAAGCACACGGGCAAAGCGGCCCACGATACCGGTGATTTCAATGACAACGAACCGGGCAATCTGCGCATCGATTTTGTTCTGCCTTCGTCGAACTGCCGAGTCGTTCAAGGGGGCGTATTTTGGCCGCCCGCAGAACAACTCAAGAACGTGGATCCTAAGCTGGCGGAGGCATCCGACCACCATCTGGTCTGGTTGGACATCGAGTTGCCAACGCAAACCAAATAAGCCATATCGCAACGGGCTTGGAATCCTAGGCAATCCACGTAAAAAACTCCTGTTGTCAAGCTTGTGAGGAGCGTATACACTTCGACTATCGAAACGGGCGAAAGTCAGTTTTGGTTGAAAAATGATTGCTCCGTGGTGTAATTGGCAACACAAGGGATTTTGGTTCCTTTATTCTAGGTTCGAGTCCTAGCGGGGTAGTTTTAAAACAATACCAGCCCGGTGAAAGCCGGGCTTTTTTCATGGCCATTTCCGAACCATATCATGCCAGAAATCCAGGCTTTTCGCGGTCTTCGCTACAATTTGGCTCAGGTTGGGACTCTCTCGAGTTGCATCGCACCTCCCTACGATGTTGTCAACTCAGAGCTTCAAGACCACCTCTACGAACTTTCTCCTTTTAATTTTCTCCGGTTGGAGCTGAATCGTCGGGAAGAGCAAGATTCGGACGAAAACACGATCTACCAACGGGCAGCCCGTATCTATCGTTCTTGGCGAAGCGAAGGCATATTGCAGACCGAGCCCGACCCGGCGATCTACGTCTACCATCAGGAGTTCGAAATAGGCGGCAAGAAACTCAACCGTCGCGGCTTCATGGCCCGTGTTCGGCTCCAACGATTCGGCGAGGGCAACATCTATCCCCACGAGCAAACGCATGCCAAAGCAAAAGACGATCGTTTGCGATTGACCAGAGCCACGCAAGCCAACCTCTCACAAATTTTTGGACTCTATCCTGACGAGGATAACGAGATCCAAGAGTTGCTCGAAACCAAGATCGCCGGCGTGCACGGAATAGAAGCCACCGACCATTTGGGAGTTCTGCATCGCATGTGGCCAGTGAGCGATGTGAAAACGATTCAGCAAGTCATGGCGTTGATCAGCGACCGCGACATGTTTGTGGCCGATGGCCACCATCGCTATGAGACCGCTTGCAATTACCGCGACGAGCTCAATGCGCAGTCCCCTTTGCCGGACGCGCATCCGGCAAACTATGTGTTGACGATGTTGGTGAGCATGAGCGATCCAGGCTTGGTTGTCTTGCCTACGCACCGACTGCTGCATGGCGTCCCTGCGATGACGACGACTCAGTTGCACGAAAAGTTATCGCATTGTTTTGATTGCGAAATCGTCGGCACGGGCCCAGAAAGCACTGGTGCGGTTTGGGCAGAAATGGATCGCCTGGACGAACAACTGATCATGGCCATATTCTCAAAAGCGTCGAACGAATGGACGCGTATCTCAGCCCGTCAAGAAGCAGCCGACCGGATGGCGGCCATCGCCCAGGAGCACTCGGCAGATTGGCAAGGGCTCGGTGTTGCAGTTCTCCATCGTCTGGTGTTCGAAGACCTGCTTGGGCTCAAAGAGATGCCAAAGCCCACTTATGTGCATTTGGTACAAGAAGTCATCGACGGTTTGAACGGCAAACTCGAAGGCAATCTTCCCTACCAACTCGCAGCCATGGTAATGCCGGCCACCATCGAACACATCCGAGCGGTGTCCTTGCATCAAGAACGCATGCCGGCCAAGAGCACTTATTTCTATCCCAAACTGGTTTCAGGATTAGTAGTGCATCCATTGGCCTAACCGTAGGTCGCTTTTGCCGAAAGCGACTCCGCACTACCCTAGCTCTTTCACGCCTGCCTCTAGGACGATTGCGAATTGAGTTCTCCGAATGAAGCCATGGGTGAGAAACGTGCTATGATTTGGATAAAAAACAGGGATGGCCCCTAGCTCCTTTCCCTTCTTGGCGTCTGTCTGTTTAAGCGCGTTGCCCGCATTGTCGTAGTCGGTCTTGGTCACGTCGCCGAACGTGTCCGTTCGTTGTGTGTTTCTACCAAGTGAGTCGTAAACCATATTCGCGCCGACGCTATTTGGATCCCGAACGGTCAACTGATTGCCTCCTGCATCATAAGTCACCGTCGTGACTTTGTCCAATTGATCCAGCGAACGAAGTGTTCTGCCAGCCGAATAGGACTTCATCGCGAACGCCGCACTTGAAAACGCCAGCTTGACGAGTTCTCGTACTCAAAAGTCCAGAATGTCATGAGACGCCGCTGGGCGAAAACAGCGAACAGAATCTGACCCCAACGTAACCCGAACGTAATCGTTCGGTACGCAGCTATGCGAAGGCATGGCTGCGTAATGCGAGCGGAGGTCAATCGTTCTTATCA
The DNA here is from genome assembly GCA_031412875.1 of Pirellula sp. Lineage (GTDB taxonomy): Bacteria > Planctomycetota > Planctomycetia > Pirellulales > Pirellulaceae > JBKCUI01. The sequence continues at coordinate 4,393 of JANODW010000223.1, forward strand.
GCGTTGGGACTTTTCCCGAGTCGCCAAGCCTGCAGACATTCGGCTGATTGAATCACCATAACGTTTTCGCTGATGGCTGGCGAACTCCACTGCGGTGCACTAGCGAAACTTGGAAAATCAAAAACTTGTTTAGAACCGGATAGTTGCACTTCGCGGACCTCCAGATCTCCTTTCTCGTTGCAAGCGACAATCCCATCGTGTAACTGGATCAAGCTTCCTCGCCCACCAAAACGTTCCCTCCAGGCTACCGATCCATCGTTCGAGTGGAGACAAACGGTAAGGCTGCCAGGTGCCCCCGACGCGGGCGAGATGACTTGATCTTTGTCGGTTGCCAAAACGATTCCACTGACCCCAACTGTAAATACTTTTCCCTGGTGAATCGTCGGCGTGGAATGCGGTCCCCAACCGTATTCATCATCGAAAAACAAAGGCAATGGTGCATCGTATTGATGTTCCCATAATGCTTTGCCATCGCCAAGCTGGAAACATCTTACTCTTTCTTGTTTGCCGTTGAGTCTTTCGAGCAAGAACACTTTGTCGCCGGCAATCACTGGGCTCGAGTTCGTTTTTTGGCATTGCTTCGACCAGATGGGACGCGCATCGACAAGCTTTGAAAAACTCTGCACTTCTGCATCTGAAAAAAATCGCCCTAATACGCTGTCGGAGTTGAATTCGTCGAACGGACCCGTGCAAATAAAAACGCCTAGTATCAGAATGAATGTCACCTCAGCCATTTACTTGCTTCCGGTTCAATCGTGTTATGCCGTCCAAATGCAACAAGCGGCTTTTGATGTACAAGAAAGAGCGTTGCGCATTGGGCCAATCGAAGACAGAAAAGGGGTTGCTCGGCAATAGGTAATTGTTCGCTTGGTCGATTTGTCAAGCTCAAGGTTCTCTGGCACCATAGACTACTTCCTTGCTGACAGTCGATCTTCGAGCAACCGAAGCAGTTTTTGCCCTCGAGCCGCCTCGTCGACCGCTACGAT
>JANODW010000224.1:0-8812 GCA_031412875.1 Pirellula sp.
GTCAACGGGCAACTGCTAATCGACCGTTGGAATGAGACGGCGGTCTTGAATGCAACCGGCACATTAGATCTGATAGCCGGTCGCAAATATGACGTTGCCATCGAGTACTATGAAACCGCCGGCAACGCTTCGATGCAGTGGGAATGGTCGAGTCCAAGTCAACTCCGAGAAATCGTGCCGACCGTTCGTCTTTTCCCATCCGAGCGCGGCAATGCGTTGCGCGAAGTTTGGACAGGAATTGCAGGGGCTGACGTCTCCAACTTGACCAGCAATTCCGCCTACCCGTCTAACCCCAATTTCGTCGGCCTCACTCATGCTTTGCTATCCCCCATCGATCAAGCGGATAACTATGGTGAGCGATTGCGAGGGCTGCTTTCGCCACCGCAGTCAGGAGACTATACCTTTTATCTTTCGGGCGATGAAACCGCCGAGTTGTGGTTGAGCAATTCGGCGATGGCACAGGGCAAGCAACGCATTGCATCGGTGACCAGCGCCACTCTCCCCAACGAATGGACCAAGTCTCCCTCGCAGCGCTCGGCCGTCGTTAAATTGGCGGTTGGACAGAGCTATTACATCGAGGTACTGCACAAAGAATCTATCGGAGCAGATCATGTCGCGGTCGCGTGGACACGCCCAGGATCGACAACGATCGAGACCATTGCGGGAGAGCATCTCTCTCCCATTTTGTCGGAAGTGAGCCTTTTCGCCGAACGCCCGACGACCGCCGAGGGCTCCCAGGACGGGGCACTTCTCAGAATCGTTCGCACGGGTGCTCCCAACACCAATCCATTGACGGTGTCGTATGCCTTGCGTGGCAATGCGATCAACGGAACAGACGTTGCAAGCTTGTCTGGTACTGCATTGATTCCAGCGGGCCAGGATTCCGTGACTCTAAATGTCCAAGCCTTGGCGGACGCGGTCGCCGAGGGGACCGAAAAGTTGATTGTCGAACTAATAGATGGACCGGGGTATAGTGTAGGGCGCATCAGCGAACGCACCTGCAACATCGCGATCCAGGACAACATCGCCGCACCCGCAGGCGGCACACCCATCTTGGCCGGCACGGCATTGAGCAATTTCACTCGCTTTGGCGGTACCTTTACCAGCTTGTCCGATCCGGCGTTGGGCAATGTGATTCAGGCGGCCATTACTGTTTTGCCAGCTAACCCGTGGAACGCGCAGCTCAATCAACCGAACAGCATCGCCATCCAATCGGGCGATATTTTGTATGCCGAATTCTATGCTCGCACCCTTTCCGGGACTGGAAACATCACTGCCATCTTCGAACATGCCACCTCGTTCGACAAGTCGCTCAATCGTTCGATTGCGATTTCCAACTCATGGGCCAAAGTGCAACTTCCATTCATCGCCAACCAAGATTATGCAGTCGGCGGAGCAACGTTTGGATTTCATCTTGGGACACAAATCCAAACCGTCCAGTTTGCCCAGTTCAATGTGAGGAACTATGGCCCCACATCGAATCTAGCTCCCAACGGTTTGACTCTGAACCAAGCCGGAACCTATGGGATCATGGAGCGGACCAATGTGTCGGGCCAACCGTTCTCGAGTGCTTATACCATTACAACCACCTCCACTCCCGCAAACGGACAGAGCTGGTTGTTTCAAGCGTTCACACGCAACGCAGCGCCTGTTCAAGTGGGCGACACATTGCAAATCGACTTTTGGGCAAGGGCGCTCTCGGGCGCCAACCCGCGTTTGGATGTCGTGGTTCAAGAGTCGTTTGGCACGTTTGCGGTCCTTTCCGCCAACATGCGATTGCTCAATACCACTTGGCAGCGATTCACCTCCAACGTTGTGATCACGGCACCCTATACGCTTCAAAGGCTCCAAGTCGCCTTCAATGCGGGATTCGCACCGCAATCCATCCAGATCGGCGGATTGGCTTGGACCAACCTCACTCGCGGTGTCGAATTCTCCAGCTTGCCCTCGCAAGCGACGTCGGGAAGCTATGTTGGCCGAGCAGGAGCCGACGCTTGGCGAGTCGATGCAGATATCCGTATCAACCAAAACCGGCAATCGCAACTCACCGTTCAGGTGCTCGACACGACTGGCAAGACAGTCGATGGAGCTGTGGTCAGTGTTCGGCAAAAAGAACATGCGTTCAAGTTTGGCTCGGCCATCAGTGGCTATGACAATCTGCTGGCTCCCAACGGATCGGCGGCTGCTCTGAAATACCAATCGGAGATCAAACGGCTATTCAACACCGTGGTCATTGAGAACAACATGAAATGGCCAAACTTTTTGGACAATCGGCAATTGGCGATCGACGCCAGCAATTGGGCCATTAACAACGGATTGACCTTGCGAGGCCACAACATCCTATGGCCATCTCGAACGTTCATGCCCGCCAGCGTATGGAATCAATACGATAGTTTGGGCGCGGGGACGGCGGCCGCAGCAAACTACTTGCGTACGACCATTAACAATCGAATCATCGACGCAGCGGATACGTTCGAGGGGAAAGTATGGGAATGGGATATCGTCAACGAGCCCTTTAACAACAACGATGCCATGGGCGTTCTTGGCGAAGCCGAGATGCTGGAATGGTTTCGGCTATTCCGTGTTCACGATCCCTTGGCGCGTCGGACTTTAAATGACTACGACATCTTTGCAAGGAACGGCGCGAACACCGCGCACCGCGCTAATTTTGATAGTTGGCTCACTCGATTGAAAGCCCAAAACCTGATCGAGACCATCGGGGAGCAAAGTCACTATTCCGAATCGAATCTTACCGGCATCACTGTCCTCGGTCAGTTGATCCAATCGTATTGGACGGCGTTTGCACTCCCCATCGCAATCACCGAATTCGATATCACGTCGGTGGACCAGCAACTGCAAGCGGACTATCTGCGGGACTATCTCACGATGGCATTCAGCCAGCCGGGAATATCGGAGTTCATTCAGTGGGGATTCTGGAATAACGTGCACTACGAACCCGGCGCAGCGCTCTACAACAGCGATTTTTCGATTCGGCCCAACGGCCAAGTCTACGAAGATCTCGTCTATGGGGATTGGTGGACCGATACTCGCGGCACAACCCGAGGGGGAGAATTTGTTTCTCCATTGTTCAAAGGGGACTACGACGTCACCGTTACCGTCAACGGCCAAAGTTTGACCAAATCCTTAACAGCATTTAATGGAAACGGATCATTGGCCTTTACCATGCCGGGGCTACAAGCCATCGTGCCGTTGTACCAATACCCACTGTCCTCGCCAAACGTCCTCAGCCCGTGGTGGCAACAAGTGTTCGCAAACGCGACAGCCTCTACTCCCGTGACCGTCATTGCCAACCCCAGGAACGGGCCCATCGCAACCAATGACGCGGACTATGCCAATTGGATCTCCGCATTGACCATTCTCCGCCAGAACCCCAATATCCGAATCCTCGGGTACGTCAGCACCATCGTCGCACCCGGCTCGACCACGGTTCGCCCCGCCGCCGATATTCTTGCCAGCGTCAATATGTATTCCAACGCTTACAAGCACCCCACCAACGGCGCTTCGTTGATCGACGGTATTTTTCTCGATGAAATGAGCACTTCGGTGGCCAACGTCGGAATGTACTCCAGCGTTGCGAACGGTATCCGAGCCAACTCGGGTTTGGCAGGTCGATTCATTGTGGGCAATCCAGGAACGGAGATTCCCGTCGATTATTTGAATCAAAAAACCGCGGACGTATTCCTTGTCCGCGAAGGAACACCGACCGATTTGCTCAATAATCCGACTCCCTCGTATGTCGCTTCGCAGGTCCATTCCAAGTTGGGTTTTGGCGCCTTGGTGTATGGCGCGCCTGCGGCTACTGGGTTGGCCGATATGCTCCGTGAAATCAAAAATCGGGGATATGACTATGCGTTCATCACCGACGACTCCGGCGACAATCCCTTCGATGTCGCACCTTCCTACTTCAATGATTTCCTCCGGGATATTCACTCTCCGTATATCATGCCTGCTTCGTTTTCATTGGCCGAAAACACCGCCAACGGAACCATCGTGGGCCTGCCCGTTTCTGGAGATCCAGACGCCGGACAATCCCTGACTTTTGCAATTACTGGCGGGAACACCAACGGCGCGTTCGAAATCGATTCCAAGACCGGGCGGTTGCGAGTCAGCAATACCGCCGCTCTGGATTTCGAATCGACTCCAACATTCCAATTGTCCGTCCGCGCCACCGACGATGGATTGCCCTCCTTGAGCGATACAGTGTTTTTGACGATCCATCTAACCAACGTTAATGAGGCGCCCAAAGTCGAAGGGGTCGTTTTCGGTGACGGGACATCGCAACGCTCCATGGTGAAACGGATCGAAGCCACATTCAACTCGATCGTGACCTTGGATCCGGACGCATTTCAGTTGGATCGCCGAGTCAACGGGAACTTTGAAACGATACCTACGGCCAACTTGACCCTAAGTGTTTCTACCGCCATCCAGGGGAACAAGACGATTGCCACACTGACGTTCACTGGAAACGATGTCATTGCAGGCTCCCTTGCGGACGGCTTTTATCGACTAACGCTTGTTGCGACCAAGATTCGGGGTGAGGGCTTGAATCTCGATGGCGATGGCAATGGGACTGCTGGGGGAGACTATGTTCGCGGAACGGTGGAAACGGACAATTATTTTAGATTCTATGGCGATTTTGACGGAAACCGTTCCATCAGCGGTCTGGATTTAGGCCGCTTTCGAATTGCCAACGGGACCTCCTTGGGGGACGCGAATTTCAATCCCATTTTTGACTTCGACGGCAACAATGCGATCAGTGGGCTCGATCTCGGGCGATTCCGAATCCGAAATGGAACCTCCCTTTCGTTCTAAGGCGAGCGGCAGGATCATTACTCCCGTAGGATGGGACCTTTGTCCCGTCCGTCTGTTCGTTCGGGACAATGGTCCCAAACCACGGCTGGTATGTTTTAGCCTGCATCGATTGGCAGCGGGAGCCACCGGACGCGAGACGTCGGAATTGCAAATTGGCCCGCTGTCTACTATCATCTTAGACGAGGGCAGAAGGGCATCCATGCTTTTTCGAATCCTCGTTGCCTCGCGGCAATCCCTCCCCCTGGATCACCAATGAATGCTCGGCATCCTTCCTACCTAATCCGCTCCCTTTGGGCACTCGTGTGGGTTGCGATGATCGGTTCGAAGAGCTTCGCATCCGAACCGAACGAGACGGCAGACGCTCCGAAAAATGCGTCGCTCAAGTTCGAACTGGATATCCAGCCGATCCTGACTGCTCGCGGTTGCAATTCTGGACCATGCCATGGCAAAGCGCGCGGGCAAAACGGCTTCGCTCTGTCTCTGTTGGGTTTCGATGCCAATATGGACTACGATGCGATCGTCAAAAACAGTCGCGGGCGACGCCTTTCCTTTGCCTCCCCCAACGATAGTTTGCTGCTCCATAAAGCGACTGGCAAACAACCGCACGGCGGTGGAGCACGGTTTACAGAAGAGGACGAAGACTACCGATTGCTTTTGAATTGGATCCAAGGAGGTGTGGCCCGCTCCAGCGAAAGGGATCCCAAGTTGACCCGAATCGCGATCACCCCCGATCCCCATTCCTTGGTGGCGGACCAAGCGGAGCAATTGACGGTCACGGCGACTTACGACAACGGCCAGACAAAAGACGTCACTCGCATGTGCGCTTTCCAATCCAACGAGCCCGCGATCGTCTCTGTCGCCAGCAGTGGTCGGTTGCAAGCGGGGGCCCTGCCGGGAGAAGCGACCATCATGGCTCGCTACATGGGGCTGATCGCAACCTGGAGCACCGCCGTCCCCCGCCCCAAGGCTGTCCCCCAGGAACTTTACGATGCATTGCCTCGAAACAATTTTATCGACGATTTGGTTTATCGAAAGCTCGCCGCGCTCAACGTCCAACCGAGCCAGCCATGCAACGATAGCCAATTTTTTCGGCGACTCTATCTCGATGCAATCGGTCGATTGCCCCGAGCCGACGAATGCGTTGCGTTCGAACAAGACGCTGCCCCGAACAGACGGGAACGTTGGGTGCATTCGGTTTTAGAACGACCCGAGTACGCGGATTTCTGGGCCAACAAGTGGGCCGATCTGTTGCGTCCCAATCCCTATCGCGTGGGCATCAAAGCGACGTATAGTCTCGACGCCTGGTTGAGAGAGGCGTTCCGCAATAATCTTCCCTACAACCAGTTCGTTCAGCAAATCCTCACCGCGCAAGGAAGCACTTGGCGAAACGGAGCGGTGACCATCTATCGCGACCGACGTGAACCCGAAGAAATCACGACCATGGTCAGTCAACTCTTTTTAGGAGTGCGTTTGGAATGCGCCAAGTGCCACCAGCATCCCTTCGAAGTCTATAGCCAAGCGGACTTCTACGGGATGGCTGCGTTCTTTGCGAGGGTCGGATACAAGGGGACCGGGCTTTCGCCACCCATTTCTGGCGGCGAGGAAATTATCTTCGCTAAACCCAATGGCGATGTCAAACACCCGCTCACCAACCAAGTGCTTCCTCCCAAAGCGCTGCTGGGGCCGGCGGTCGCAAAGGATGCGACTCAAGATCCGCGAGCCAGTTTGGCCGATTGGATGCTTGCCCCCGAAAATCCTTACATGGCGAGGGCTGCAGTCAATCGCATTTGGGCCGAGGTGATGGGGGTCGGGATTGTCGATCCCGTCGATGATCTGCGCGCGACCAACCCGCCCAGCAATGAACCGTTGCTGGCTGCACTCGAATCGCACTTTCGTGAAATCCAATACGACACCAAGAAGCTATTGGCGACGATCTTTACCAGCCAAGTGTACGCGCTATCCTCTCAGCCCAACGAAACCAATGCGGCCGATGCTCGCAATTTTTCCCGACATTACCGGCGACGCTTGAAAGCGGAAGTGCTCTCGGATGCAATTGCCGATATTACTTTGCAGAACGAAGAGTTCGATGGCATGCCTAAAGAAACCCGAGCGGTACAACTTTGGACGCATCGAACCAATTCCGAACTGTTGGACGCATTTGCTCGGCCCGACCCAAACCAGGATCCTCCTTGCGAACGTGTGATCGGTACGACGATGACGCAAACACTTCATTTGATGAATGCGAATCACATCCAAAAGCGAATCGCCGCTGACGGTGGACGCTGCGATCTGCTTGCTAAATCCGATAAAGGTCCCCGAGCCATCGTAACCGAACTTTATTTGACGATTTTCAATAGGAATCCCGATGAAGAAGAAATCCGCATGTTGGAACTGGAGTTTGGAAACTCCCAAGCCAATCGGCGGCGACTCATCGAAGATATTGTGTGGTCCATGCTCAATTCGCCCGAGTTTTTGTATTTAGATTAGTTAGGAAGGTTGACTATGCTTCGACGATCTTGTTTGCAGCTAGGATTGGCTGGAATCGCGGGAGGAGGATTTTTGGACTTGCTCGCCATGAGGCAAGCCTCGGCGGGGGAGAAGACCAACGCCGGAAAACAAAAAAGCAACTGCATTCTGATTTGGATGGATGGTGGGCCCACCCATTTCGAAACCTTTGACCCCAAACCGGAAGCGCCTGCTGAGATTCGCGGTGAATTCCGTCCGATTGAAACCAACGTGCCTGGCATACGCATTTGCGAGCACTTGCCCAAGCTGGCAAAGATCGCGGACAAGTACGCAATCATTCGATCGGTATGCCATAACCAAGCAAACCACGGTGCTGGAAATCACTACATGATGACCGGTGCGCCTCCACGCATCCCGGTCGGATGTGGCGCGTTCGTCAGTTTCCATCCCAGCCTCGGTTCGGTTGCTGCAATGGAACGCCCCGCACCGCACGGCATGCCTGGGTACTTTACGATGCCCAGTATGTCGCGATCAGGTGGCCCCAATTTTCTTGGCGCCAAGTACGCCCCGTTTGTCGTAGCCAACGATCCCAACTCAGATCAGTTTCGTGTCCGCGACGTCGAACTACCTAAAGACATGTTGGGTGAGCGATTCGGGAAACGGCAAGAATTGCGAAGACTCATCGATCGCATGCCCCGATACGGCGATCCCGAAGTGGCCGATCCCGTCAGCGCCTACGATGAAAACTATCTGCAAGGGTACGACTTGGTCATGACACCCGAAGCCCAAAAGGCATTCGATATCCATAGCGAACCCGCTGAGGTCCGCGAAGCATACGGCCGAAACGGATTTGGGCAACGCGCTCTGCTAGCTCGAAGACTCGTTTCCGCCGGAGTGCCATTCGTGACGATCTACGATGGGGGTTGGGACCATCACTCCGATCTGTTTGGCGCCCTGAAAAAGAGACTCCCAACATGGGATCAAACGGTCGCAACATTGATCAACGACCTCGACCAACGCGGGATGTTGGACAATACGATGGTAATCGCGCTGGGTGAATTCGGGAGAACACCCAAAATCAGTACCCTCGCGGGGCAGACCAAGCCCGGTCGCGATCACTGGGCGAACGCTATGTCCATTTTGTTTGCCGGCGGTGGAACGCCGGGCGGGCAAGTCGTGGGAGCAACCGACCGACAAGGGCACTCAGCCTGCGAGCGAGTCCTTTCCCCAGAAAACTATGTCTCCACCGTATACCGAAAACTCGGAATCGATCCCGCTAAAATTTACTACACTCCGTCCGGACGACCCACACATTTGGTGAGCGACCATACTCCCATCCAGGAACTCATGTAATGGTCCATGCCGCGCGAGACAGGCGAGGCGATCTGCGATTCCCTCTCCTGCATAGCCTCTTAGGTTTAGCTGCTGTGGCTGCCGTTGCTGTCGTCCTGCCTGGACAATCCCATGCAGCCGACAAACCCGAGCTAACACGGCTCTTCCCCGCGGGTGGACA
>JANODW010000225.1:0-4292 GCA_031412875.1 Pirellula sp.
GGGACCGGGATTGCGACCGTCTTCGTGGATCACCAGTTGCGACTCTTGCGATTTACTCCGACTGTTTGCTCGATCATCAATTTGATCTCAACCGACGTAGGTCGCCCCATCGCTCATACGGTCACCAATCTAGTAGGCTACGATCGGTTGGTCCAAGATGCACAGGAGGTACTCGACACTTTGGTCACCAAGGTGATCGAAGTGCAAACAAAGGATGCAAAATGGTACACGATGCGGATGCAACCTTACCGTACCATTGCAAATGTCATCGAAGGGGCTGTTATCAATTTTGTGGACATTTCTTCGCTGAAACGAGCGCAAGCGGAGCTTGAATCCGATAAAGCAAAGCTTCAATTCAAATCGAGGTTACTTAACGCGATTGGCGAATCCGTGATAGCGACAGACCTTGAGGGTAATATTAAGTACTGGAACGAAGCGGCCGAGCGAACGTATGGCGCGATGGCCTCCGAAGTCGAGGGGAAAAACATTCTAGAGGTCACTGCAGATGACACCCTTTACGTGCATGCAACGCAGATGATGGCCGAGTTAAAAATGGGAAAAAGCTGGAGCGGCGAGTTCGTCGCTCGGCATCGCGATAGCCATCGATTCCCGGCGAGAGTGACCCATTCGCCTATTTTGGACGATCAAGGCAACTTGACGGGAATCATCGGAGTTTCAAGCGACATTACCCTTCGCAAAAATGCAGAGGAATCGCTTCGTCGCGCCAATGAGTTAGCCAGACTAGCCGTGGTTGTTCGCGACTCAAGGGATGCCATCACAGTGCAGGAATTGGATGGAAGGATTGTCGCGTGGAACCCGGCGGCAGTAAGGTTGTTTGGCTGGTCTGAATCCGAAGCGCTCATGATGAACGCACGCGATCGCATTCCCATTTCGCTGCGAAAAGATGCACTCCTTAGAGAATACGAACTCAGCCAAGCCGAAGTGCTCGAGCCCTTTCAAACACAGCGTTTGACCAAAGACGGATCGACTTTGGACGTTTGCATTACGGCGACCGCGTTGGTAAATGAAGATGGTCATATGCATGCAATCGCAACCACTGAGCGAGTAAAGTCAACCCCATGTAAGGAGGTAAGCGAAAAACCATGACTCAAAGCTTAAACACGAATCCAAAGACGAGTGATTCTCGCAATACATTGCGTTCGCATGCAGAAGCTATTCTTGCAAAGCAGACGAATGTCCATTCGGCAAAGCTTTCACCGGTTGGTTCCTCAACCATATCAGCAGAAGAAGCGACGCGGTTAGTGCATGAATTACAGGTATATCAAGTCGAATTGGAATTGCAGAACGAAGAGTTGCGACGCACGCAAAGCGAGTTGGAAGCGTCCCGATTCCGTTATTTTGATCTCTATGAGTTAGCTCCGACTGGCTACTGCGTGATCAGTCAAGCCGGGAAGATCGATGAAGCCAACCTTACGACCGCGAAGTTGCTGGGTGTTGACCGAAGTAAGTTGATTCACGAGCCCTTTAGCCGATTTGTCTACGTGGAAGATCAGGATCTTTTCTACGTGAATTTCAGGCGACTCGACAAGTCGATCGAACCATTGTCATTTGAGCTGCGACTGGTTAAGGTCTCAGGAGAAATTGTTTGGGTCCAGCTAGCGTGCGTTACGATCGCACATGGTGAAGAAGATCGGCACGTCCGCATTTGCATAACCGACTGCACGGAACGTAAAGTCGTAGAGGAAAAGCTATGCAATAGGACCGCTATCTTTGAGGCGATTGCCGATTCCCCTCTGGATGGAATCCTGGTAATCGACGCCGAGGGCAAAAAGGTTCATCAAAATGCGCGCCTGTTGGAGTTGTGGGGCATCCCACCTGAGATTGCCAAAAATCCTGAAGACGCAGTCCAAGCTCAAGCCATCTGCCATCAGACGAAGGACCCTAAAGGCTATGTTGACCGCATCGCTTACCTGGTATCCCATCCAGAACTCGTTGGCCGTGATGAAGTTGAGTTAGTGGACGGAAGGGTATTTGATCGCTACACGGTACCCGTGCGAAGCAGAAATGGAGAGGATTACGGGCGCATCTGGACATTTAGGGATATTACAGAGCAAAAGCGTGCGCAGCGGTTCCAACAGGAGAGCCTGGAACGACTGAGAAAAATATCGAGCCGGCTGCCTGGCGCAATCTATCAATTGCGAATGCGACAGGATGGTTCCTATTGCCTTCCCTATGTTAGCGATGGGCTTTATTCCCTCTTTGGAATTCGCCCGGAAAATGTGCTCGAAGACGCTTCAGCCATCTTCGAATTGATCCATCCCGACGATCTCGATGGGCTGTTAGCGACGATTAAAATGTCGGCGGACGAGTTAGCGCCATTTCGATGTGAATTTCGACTGCCGTCAGCGGACGGGACCCAACGATGGATTTCTGCCAATGCAATACCGGAGCGACAACCAGATAACTCCACGCTTTGGCATGGTTATCTAAACGATGTGACCGCATCTCATAAAGCGGAAAACGATCTTCAAGAAGCCAAAATGCGACTAGAAGAAGCCCAGGCGCTAGCTCGGATGGGAAATTGGACGTATGAAATTGAGACAGCCAAGACGCATTGGTCTAAACAGCTTTTTTATCTGCTTGGATTTGACGCATTGGGTAACGAACCGTCTGATCAGGAAATATACGATTTGCTTCCTATGGAAGATGCAGCCAAGCTAGACGAAGCGATCAAGGCAGCGAGCAAGGACGGAACCCCATATTCGGTAGTTGTCGGTATTCGACAGCCTCGCTCGGATGTTAGGTACGTTCGATGGGAGGGGAGGGCAAGACGGAACCGGGGTGGCAAAATTGTTTGTCTCTACGGGACATGTGCGGATGTTACCAAAGAAGTGGAACGCGAAAAGGCTTTGCAAGATGCTCGCAATCAAGCAGATGCAGCCAATCGTGCCAAAAGTGAGTTCTTGGCCAATATGAGCCATGAAATCCGCACACCGCTTACTGCGATTTTAGGTTTCGCCGACATGCTGCGTGAATACGAGAATCAAGAATTCGTAACCGCACAACGCTTGAACGCCATCGATACGATCGCCAGCGCAGGGCAGCACTTGTTGACCATTATCAATGACATTTTAGATCTGTCCAAGATCGAAGCGGATAAGGCAACCATCAAACTTAGCAATACACCTTTGATGGAAGTGCTGAGTGAGATCGAACGCCTAATCAGGCCCCAAGCGACTCGCAAGGGTTTGTCGCTTACACTAAAACTGTTGACTCCTGTTCCCAACCAGATCCTATCCGACCCAACGCGACTCAGGCAAATCCTTTTAAATCTCGTCGGAAACGCGGTAAAGTTTACAGAAAGAGGAGCCATCGACATTATTGCAAGCGTCATTGCATTGCCCGAAAATTGCAACTTGCGAGTCGATATCGACGATACCGGGCCAGGCATGACATCAGAGCAGTCCCAATCGCTTTTCCATGCTTTTATACAGGCGGATAACACGGTCACTCGAAAGCACGGTGGGACGGGACTCGGACTGACTATCAGTAAAAGGTTGGCGAAACTGATGGGAGGCGATGTCACGCTCTTGAGAACAGAACCGGGGAGGGGATCCAGCTTTCGATTGTCGTTGCCAGTCATGCCGGTTGATGGTTCGGTACTAGTAGATCGAATAGAAACGAAAACGGTTGCTGAAATCGCCCCCGCTCCTGCGATGGTGGAGCTGCGTGGGCGAATACTGCTAGCGGAAGATGGGCTCGATAACCAACGATTGCTTTCGTTCATTCTCAGGAAGGCAGGTGCTACGGTAGACGTTGCCGAAGACGGACAAGTCGCCTTAGATATGCTGAACAAATCATGGGAAACGAATCTGCCTTATGATCTTTTGCTCACCGACATTCAAATGCCAGTCATGGATGGATGCAGGCTCGCAAGAACGATACGGAGCCAAGGTATCAAGATCCCGATCGTCGCCGTGACGGCGCATGCTCTTGCCGAGGATCGTCAAAAATGCTTGGAGGCTGGTTGCGATGATTACTTGAGCAAGCCCGTAGATATGCACACTCTCACAAATGTCTGTTCCAAGTGGATTGCGACGCAACGTTAGACGCAGCCATTTGTATTTTCCAAGCGGCAGGTCACAAGCCAAATGCCACTCACTTTCGAGGAACGGCGCAAGCCGTCCGGTCAGGAACTGAAAAAAACCGCTGTGATCTCAGCCATAATACCGGAGGTGTGGCGACCTCCGCTACGAAAAGGAGTGCCATTGAGCGCGAGAAGCGTTGGCTGATTTATGCGACGACGGATTTCGCAAGCGGAAACAACGCAA
>JANODW010000226.1:0-16826 GCA_031412875.1 Pirellula sp.
TAACTCCAACGCGGACTGATACCGCTGATCCGGATTCCGCTCCAAACACTTTTGAATCACCTGCTCGAGAGCTGCAGGAAGATCAGAACGGATCGTGCGAATCGGTGGGACTTTCAAGTCCCGGATTCCCGACAACACGACTATTTCAGATCCTTCGAATGGCAACTGACCGCACAGCAATTCGTATAATATGACCCCCAATGAGAAGATATCGGAACGAGAGTCCACGGTCGCCGAATTGCCCGACGCCTGTTCGGGACTCATATAGTGCGGAGTACCTACGACGTCTCCTTGGACAGTACGCCGCGTGAGTCGATCCAGCATTTTGGCAATTCCGAAGTCCAAAATGCGAACACGATATCCGTCGAGCGAGAAAGGGACCGCCGCTTCCAAGGGCCCATTTGGTTTCTCGGGTTCATCTAGTTCATCGACGGCTGAGCCGAGGGTTGGATCTAGGATGGCGGGCGATTCGATCATGATGTTCGATGGCTTTAAATCGCGGTGGATCACATTGCACTTGTGCGCGGCCGCGATCCCATTGGCGATGTCTGCCACGATTTGAACTCGCTGGCGATCATTGAGTTTTTGCGAGTCCACGAAATCGCGAAGGTTCGAGCCTTCGATCAATTCCGAAACCATATATTCGGTACCTCGGTGCTCCCCCACATGCAAAATCTTGACAACACTCGGGTGATCGACGCGACTCGCATTGGCTGCTTCCATCGAAAACTCCCTGCGCGATTCGGTCTGATGGACCGACTGGGCTATTTTAAGAGCGACTCGCCGCCTTATCTCCAAGTCTTCTGCTTCATAGACAATGCCGTGACTTCCTCGGCCCAGTAGCTTATGAATCGCAAATTGAGCAAAATGCGTCGGCAAGTCGCCCTCCGATCTACTCTGCCACCCCCCACTCGGCGCCGCGGTTTCAGAACCGCTCATCTCAGCGGTATCGGATGCACCGGCGGTATCGGATCCATCGAACGCCGACTTCTCCTGTGGACCCTCCCTGAACCTCGCGAACTCTCTCTCAACCAAAATCAACTCTCTCAAAATACGCTTTTGAAAACGAGGTTCCACCAAATCCACAAACTCGGAGATTACCGGAGAACGGCCCTCCCTCAAACTCGCCTCAAATAGGTCCACGATGATGTCGAGTTGACGATCAAATTCGAATGATAGAAAAACATCTCGTTCGACAGGTAACGTAATCAAGATCGGACGGCTCAAACCTAGGGCAATAGTGGAGACTCGATGGGTGTCCTAGGATATCACTTTTTGGCCTTGTAACGCTAACGAAAATCGCGAAAAAAACATCCGGCGCAATCGAACTTGCGATTAATAGATAGACAATTTACACTGATTTCCCTCCTTTCTTCTGACCACTTTCGGGAAGCCTCTCTCAATGTCCGAACCCGAAATTCCCCACGGATCCGTATCCGGCTGGATTTCAAAAATGCGTCAGGGGGACACGAATGCGATTAGCCAACTCGTTTCTCGCTATTTCGGAAAGATCTCCGCATTCGCTGAAAGCAAACTGCGCAGAGGGGTTCATATCACCGATGATGGCGAAGATATCGCGATCACCGTCCTGCAAACCATCACGGAATGTACGGCCCAAGGTCGCTATCCGGATCTTCAAGACCGAAACGATCTCTGGCTCCTCATGATCGTGATTGCTCAGCACGCGGTAATCGATAGGCAACGCTCTGTCATGAACCGAACTCCCATGCACTCGATGACGGATATTTTGGAATCCTACAATTTGAAATTGGATGCGTTCTTGGGCAAAGAAGACTCCGAATCCAAAGCGATGGAAATCTTCGAGTGTTGGGAGAAGCTACTCAAATCCCTTCCCGACGAGGCATCGCGGGAAATCGCAAAACTAAAACTGCAGGGTCACTCGAATCGCAAAATCGGCGATATCCTCCGATCTTCCTACCGCACCGTCGATCGCAAAGTCAACAACATCGCCAAACAGTGGCATGAGCAAAACTCAGAGCCTTTCGGCGATTGAGTGTCGGGAACTTGCTCAGCCTGCGAGCGCAACAGCCAACTATGCCGACAACTGGTCGACCAGCGTCCATCTCCCGCCGGTTTCGTTGCTTGGCATCAAGATTGCTATTTCCAGAGGCTGAGAATGTTCGAAAGTTAGAACATTGCCAATTTCGAACCCCGATTTGAGCTAGGACCACCCATGGAAAATTTATTGCTTTACGGAAAAACCGTCGCCTTTCTTGCAACGGATGGCTTCGAACAGATCGAGCTCACTGACCCTTGGAGCGCTCTGAAGAATGCCGGGGCGGTGGTCAAACTGATCTCGCCGAAAATACAAGGAACCATACGGGGCGTCCATCACGATGTTCCAGGGGATGAGTTCGTAGTGGACGTGTTTTCCTCCCACGCCATCGCAGAGGAATACGACGCCTTGGTTTTGCCCGGTGGTGTCTTTAGCCCCGACGCCTTACGATTGGACGAGGATTCGATCAAATTCGTACGAGCATTCGTCGACGCTCACAAACCTATCGCTGCCATATGCCACGGACCTTGGTTGCTGGTGGAAGCAGACGTAGTGGATGGACGTAAACTCACCTCCTGGCCCAGCTTGCGAACCGACATAGTCAACGCGGGTGGTATTTGGTCCGATGAAGCCTGCGTCGTGGATGAAGGATTTATAACCAGCCGAAGCCCCAAAGACCTTGCCATCTTCTGCGAGACAGCGATCAAGGAAATTGCCAAAGGAGTGGTCGCCATTCAACCCGCCTTGTCAGAACCTACCGCTTAGGAAGAACCGAGACAAAAGTGCGAGGGCTAAAGCCCATTGGCACTCATTTTAGCGGAACGGCGCAAGCCGTCCGGTCTGGACCTATAAGCAATCGCTGCGATCTCAGGTTCAGTTGGCTTGCAATGACAACAGGTGGAAGAAAGGGTGGAAGGCGGACGCGACCCCGTTCGTTCTGTTGACGCACATCGCCAGTCCCACTTCCACTTGTTCATTTTTTGGCCGAGTCACAACTCGGATTTTGCCATCGCCAAGCTGTTCCAGCAACCCGTGAAACAGCCGTACTACGCTATTGGACCAAGTGATTTGCCGGTCGAATTCTTGATCCATCATGTGAGCAAGGCATTCCTTGGTCTTGGCTTCCGCAATCGCTCTGGCCTCTTCGCGCGTCCCTTCGGCCTGCGAAGCTGCCACGCGACGCACGATCGCGCCCTTGATCCCGCGCAGCTCTGTATCCACCTTGGTAATCTCCATGGAGAGTTGAACCTGGAGATCTAAAGGGCCTGCAGTGAATTGCGTTCCATCAAATCGCACCCACCTAGTCGCTTGAAACGAGGTTGACGTGGTGGATTCGATAATCGCCGGCCCATTCACGCCCGAATTTTTGGACTCGATCCGTCCCTCCAATTGACAGCAGACGGCCGCGTGCCCCTCCCCCGCAGCAACCATCGAAACCAATTGGGCCGTGCACTGGGACATTCCTGTGATTCGCGTTCCCAGAATTTCGCACGCTACCTTTTCTCGCTTACTTACCCTTTGATCGAATTGATTCCGTATCCAACGATCAGGTATCCAGACGATCAGTTGATGGGTGTTGACCGAATGCTCTCGATTCCATTCGATGGATGCAGGGCTCCCTGCCCCTGCGCATCGCCAAACCGAAACACCTAAAAGAATCGCCCAAATACTCATGTTTTTCCAGCTCCAATGAGAACGTTGTCGTCTGCCTGTCGCATGCAGCAACCCTCCTAAGTTGCAAGCGCGGCGGCAAGCGACGAAGCAGATACTGTGCCAATGCCGTGCGATCCTTTCACAATCCTTTGCAAGCGGAACGGCGCAAGCCGTCCGGTGAGAACCTGTAAAAACCACTGCCCTCTCAGCCGCAACACCCATTGATTTCGCCGTTTGTGGTACGGCGTGTGCATTTAGAGCTTCTGGGCCTTTTCAACCTTCACACAGGGAGAGCAAAACGATGGTGTCCAACACACTAACCCCAAATGTCGATCCGGCTCAGACTCAGATGGGATCTGAACTAGCCAACACCTTTCGCGAAGTGTCTGAGGTTATTTTGCGAGAGGTTCACGAGCTCATGACCCGTGGTGACACCCCTGCTGTGGCAGAAGCCCTCGAGAAATTCAAAGCGTTTGCCGTCAAGTGGCCAGCGCATCCTCAGTTTTGTAATTTTTTAGAGTTTTGTGACGCGATGGCTGAACGGTCTAGGACCGGATCGGTTTCCAACGAAGACTACTCCTCGCTTCAATGCCATGTACAAGCATGCATTGGAGTCCTGAGAGATATGGGCCTCTTAGATGGAACGACCTCCTTACCCGCATCCACCGTCGCCGCAATCTCCTTGGTTCCAGAACAAGAAGTTATCAATGACAAGCTTGATCCTGGCCATTCCTTTCCCTCTGATACCGACACTATTCCAAAGAAATAATCATGCAATCTCCAACTTCACAAGCTAAGAACGACGCACAAAACACCAACAAGCCTTCGGAACCTGTTATGGATGCGCTGACCGGTCAAGATCCGCCAATTGAAAAAGCACATCCTGGCCTCCAGCCATCTCTCGTGTTTATGTCTTATCCGATCGTGTTGGTGATCTCTGTGATTGCCATCTTAAGTTGGTATTGGCTTTCCGCTCCCAATGCCAAAGACAAAGGGCCAGCCGAGCCGACAATCAACCGTTCTACAACCGATGCCGAAGCAACATCCCGCGAACCGAATCAATAATCTAGCGTTACCGCCATTCTCAAGGCCCTGAAAACGATTCATAAAGAAAGGGTTGGGAAGAAATCTTCCCAACCCTTTCGTTGCTTACTTATTGTCAAACGGAACAGCTATGCCATTGAGTTCGATGTGTTTAAATCGATCTAAGGCTTTTTGCCATTGATTTCAACGTTCACTCCACCACGGTCGACGTTCACGTCCAGTTTACCATCGCGATTGCGGTCCTGCATGCCACGTCGTTGCAAATTGAAGCGGCGATAAATGTCATTGGTAAATTGTTGGTCCGCAAAATTGGGCCAGCTCGATTCGTCAAAACCGACGGCGCCCTTCATTTGCTCTTTCGTCACGTCGAGAACAAGTACCGGTTGGTTGCTATTCGGAGCAAACTCGATTTTGATGGCCTCCATTGGAACGGCAAACCATTTATCCCCCAGACCGAGGAATCCACCGAACGAAACCGCACAGTATTCGACCTGCGCACTGCTTGGATTGATGACCAAGTCGCTAATCGAACCGACGTTTTCATTCGCACGATTTACCAACTTCATCCCAATAAGCTTGGTCGCTCGAATGGTCCCCCCCGTGGCCTTTGCATCGAGCTTTCCTACCACACCTTTGTTGGTGTTGTCACGTTTCAACGGTTCCTGCGGCGCACCCACCAGAAGACACTGGTTCATTAACAAAGCAGACAAGCCAAAAACACTAATTTTCTTCAACATTTTTCAATCCTCAAAAATATCCGACGAACTCAAATAAATCGATCCCCAACCAACGATGGAGATCGGGTCTAACACATCCGGTGAGGAGTATTAGAAGCCCCGACCACCCAATTGAATTTGGATGCCATTTCCAAACGGAATACCGATTCCGTTGTATGCATTGCCATAGTACGAATTTCCGTAATACGAATTCCCATAATACGAGTTTCCATAATATGGATTGGAGTAGTAGGGATAACCGCCGTTGTAATAATTTTGGCGGTACCCGTACCCTGCGCTGTAGGGTCGATAGCTGTTGTACGATGGGCGCGCATATCCATACGAACGTCCCACGTTTCCATAGGATCGGTTTGCGTAAGCGCGTGCCCCGCCATTGCGGTAACGCACTCCGTCCGCCTCACTGGTGGCTAAATTGCCCGCAATACCCGTGAGGACCACTATCCCCACGAAACACCCAATAACTTTCTTCTTACTCATTTTTCTTCTCCTGCTACTGTTTTTAAAACGTCATTTGATGCGAAGAAGGCGAGCGACCATTCCTGAGCGCCAAACCGACGCGCTCGATTGCTGCAAAAGTGCCAAAGAATTACTCTTCACTGCTTGAAATCCGTCAAGCCTTTTACTCGCCAAAAGCTTATACACCAGCCAACGCAAAGCTCGTGCCATTCACTGAACAACTTGTTCTGGCTTGGGTTTTCGCGATTGATAAAAAGAAATCTGTACGATTATTAGTCGATGCAGTCGCTGGCAGTACGGATCGATTGGGTGGCGCTCATATCGAAAAGTTCAAATAGACGCATGTGCCTTTTGGTGGCTAGCAAGTCGCGTTCTAAATAATGGACGGCTGCGACTGTTATTCATTTGCGCGTGCAGAGTCGCTTTCGGCAAAAGCGACCTACGGTCCAGTGCACCTAGCCACAAAAAATCACAAAAGCCACCTACCGGTAGGAGGCATAAAACCTCGAACGTGAATATTGCCTCCCAAATTTTCTATTGCAACTTTGTGGAGCTCGGTGGCTTGCGTCATGAGCGACTTTCCAATTCCTGCCACAGGGCGGGTGGCATCCGCCCCGCCAACGATTTTTGGAGCGACGAAGCAATGGACTTCGTCGACGAGCTCTTCGTCGAAGGCGTGCCCAAGGATGGTCCCACCACCCTCTATCAAAATGTTCGTAAATCGTCTCTTGCCGAGTTCCATGAGCGTGAAGGCTAACGACTGCGAGTGCATGGATTCCGGTACGACGAGAACTTCGCAGCCCGTATCGGAGATCGCTTGAATACGATCCTTGGTCGCACGCTCCGAGGCGACCACCAAGACTGGACCGCTTGAGACACTTTGAACCATTTTTGACTGGGGCGACAGCCTACAGAGTCGATCGAGTACCACTCGGCACGCCACTCGGGCGGGGCTCGCGCCCGACGTGAGCCGAGTGGTAAGTTGCGGGTCGTCCGCGATAGCCGACCCGATTCCGACCAGGATTGCATCCATTTCGCTCCGTAGCTGGTGAACGACCACTCGCGATTGCTCGTTGCTGATCCACTTGGAGTCTTGATCGCGAGTTGCCATCGCTCCATCGAGCGTCATGGCCCATTTGGCAACGACCCATGGCAAGCCTGTGGATAGGAGCTTAAGGTAAGGCGCGTTTAATTCTTTGGCTTGCTCCTCCAGCACCCCTACGTCGACTTGGATGGAGTGGGCTCGCAGCCGTTCGACGCCCCGTCCGGAGACTTCAGGAAACGGATCTTGCATGGCGATCACAACGCGTCGAGGGGGATGCTTAACCAGCAGGTCCGCGCAGGGTGGTGTTTTGCCGAAATGGCTACAGGGTTCGAGCGTTACATAGACCGTTGCGTTGGCAATGCGCGCCGGGTCGCAGGAAGCCAACGCATTTACCTCGGCATGCGGTCCTCCAAAAATGCGATGGTACCCCGAACCGATCAGCTCATCGCCATCCACGATGACACACCCCACCATCGGATTCGGCTCCACGTGGCCCTTTCCGCGACGGGCCATTTCGAGCGCTAAGCTCATCCAATGCGAGTCGCGATTTGCCATACGATGGTTTTCCGTGGTAATGAGGATTCAATCTGCAAATACGGGTCTTTCAACCGTCCACATTGTATTGATCGCTTCGGCCCGACATTTCGGACAGGGTGCGGCCCAACCGAGTGCTGGCTGCCAAGAGGTGGTCCATTTCGATTTTAGTCGTGCGATGGTTGAAGATCGCGGCCCGGATCGCAAATTTGCCTTGGAGTTTCGTTTCGGACGGGAAAGCGATCCCGGACTTTTGGATTGCGAGCAGGATCTCCGCATTGACTCGATCGGCATCGGGACATCGGTAGCGAAAGCAGACGATGTTCAAACTCACTGGCGCCAGCAACTCGAGCTCGGACGATTCGGCGATTCGCGAGCCCAAATACTTTGCCAGCTCGCACGTATGCTCCATCATGCGCGCGAGCTGTTCGGAGCCAAAGACATAGATCGTAAACCAGACTTTCAGCGCTTTGAAACTGCGCGACAGGTCGGGGCCCAGGTCGCATGGCCACGGGACTGCCGCATGGATATCTTGGTTTTCTCCTCGAAGGTAGGCTGCGGGGGGAAAGGAAAAGGTGTCTTGGTGCCATTGCGAGTCTCGCACCATTACGAAACCAGCGTCCAATGGAACCTGTCCCCACTTATGAAAATCGATCGCGATGGAATCGGCCTTTTCTATCCCATTTAATTGCGGGGCGATCAGCGCAGACATCTTCCCCAACGCCCCGCAGGCTCCATCGACATGAAACCAAGCTCCATGGCGATGCGCTATCTCCGCGATTCGAGCGAGGTCATCGATGGCTCCCACGTTGGCTGTGCCGGCCGTCCCAATCACACAAAACGGAGTCCAGCCTTCGCGAAGGTCGGCTTCCATCTGCTCTTCAAGCGATTGGCAGTCCACCTCAAAGCGATGGTTCATCGGAACCTTGCGCAATTGATTCCCGCCGATGCCCGCAATTTCTAAAGCCCGCTCGATACAGCTATGGACATCCGCGGACGCATAGGCGACCAATCTCTCCTGCATGCTTTGCAGCCCCGCCCCGCGCACCGATTTCCCGAGCTTGGCCGTTCTTGCGACCAACAATGCGATCAAGTTGGCCATCGAAGAACCGGTCACTAGCAACCCAGTGGCGCTCGATGGGAACTCGAACAACTGCCGCATCCATTGCGTGACTTGCTGTTCGACTTGGAGGGGAATCGCATCCGAACCTGCCGAGTTGGAATTGAGACCTGACGCCAGCATTTCTGCCAACATACCGACTGCCGTTCCGCCCCCTTGGACCCAACCCATGAAGCCGGGGTGGTTATTGGCCATGGCGTAGGGCAGCACGCTTTGTAAAAAAAGGGCGTGCGTTTCGCAAAGGCTCGTCGGCTTTAACGGAAGCCCCTTATGAAAGGTCTCTTGAACAGGCTCCGGTGCGGGTTGCCAAACAGGGCGTTCGCGAATCGTCGAAAGATAGTCCAACATATCGTCGAGCATACGATGGCTTTGGGCTCGCAACGCTGCCCAATCGCTCGGGTCAAGGGTGGTCGTGGGTTGAGACAATGCGTTGCCTGGGACTGCTAGCGGGATGAGCTCAGCGATTGGGACTCGCTTATCAAAAAGGTCTTTCCAGAAATGGCGTCCAAGGGACGGTCCCGAAAAAACGAACGCAGGCGATTCTACAGCTCAAGAGACCATTGCAATAGCGGCTTCGGCCGGTTGGTTGCAAGCCGATTCGGCTAACTCCTGCAAACGTCCGACGACGTCTTCCTCGTCGAACATGACAAAGGAATATTCTCGCGAATTTAATATTTTGACTTGTTGCAACGCGCGCTGGACAGCCTCAAGCTTCGCGTGCGACGATCGCTTCTGCGGGGCGATCGCCACCTCGATTTGGTGTTTGATTTTGGCTGTCGTCTGGTGCCAATCCCGTTTGCGTCCCCGCTGCGGAATACTCACCAATTGCTGCATCAATGCAGTGTGCAACGACCTTTGCCATTCGTCGTTGCGATCTAAAAACCTTTCGGGAACAGAACGCATCAAATGCAATTCGCGTTGAATCGAAGCCAACTGCAGGGATGGATCGAGTTGCTGGACTTCGGGATGACCGGGAAATGGCAAGTAAAGCGACGCGGAGCTGATGAGGTATGCCGGAGGGGACAACCCTAACCATTGCGAGAGAATATCATCGGTCAGCTCATCGTAGGTACCGCCACCGATACCATGTACAAAGAGATCCGCAAGAAAGCATCGCAAATACATTGTCGTCATCAGGGCCCTTGGTCGAATGCAGATGCCCAGTTCAACGCATTTCGACCAGCATGCCGGCAAGTCGCCGCGATCCAACGGTAGGCTGACCGAAAGTGTCCTCTTGCTAGGATCGAAACTATCGCTCAAAAGATAGCCGTCGTTTTGATGGCAGACCCACAGCCGATTGCGAACGACATTGGGACCCGATCGACGGTAGATCCAAAAAGGGAGTTCCAACCAATGATCGGCGCGTTGCAGTTCCAATACCGGTTGGCCTTGATTTCGAATTTTGTGCCGTTCGCGATAGGCGTCTCGACATTCGTTGTAAGTCGTCCAGAGGGTCTGGGCGTTGCTCACACAGTGGTGGACAAATAGCCCGAATGCAGAAGCGTCGCATAGGTGGCCAATGGGCACCTCCATATTGGAGACACCGTGGTCGATCTCGATGCGGTGGCGAAACTGTGAAAATGCGTCACCGATATTGGTGGATGCTTGGCAGCACTCTTCCAGCAACCGTTTCCTGGTACGCAGCAACGGGGGAGCTAGGCCACATTCGGCCATGGATTGCCCAACGCTTTCGATCGTGTTGTTCCAAGCCGCCGAAAAGCGGCGATCGATTCGCGTCGCATGCCATGGCATCCGCGGAGCCGATTCCTCGCGGATAGGCAGCGACAGCGAACGCAGTGAAAAAGGAGCAGTGTCCGGACGCTGAACATTTGAAAGACAAGGGATTCGCAGCGCATCCGAGCGCGCGACGTCATGGTCGATGATCACTTGAAAGCCTACCGAATGGGTCCTCCTACCGATCTCTGCCATCAAGAAATTTTTGAACCAAACTCCGGAATGAAACAGCTCGGGCTGGTGCCCACCGACGACCCATGCTTGTCGTTCAATCTCATTCTCGGAGATCGAGTTGGCCAACGAGGGCGCGTATCCGACCATGTAGTTTTTGGCCGCCGACAGCGCTTGTTTTCTCGCCAGATTTCGAAGATCCAAAAACCAACGCGGCAAGCGAGGGTCGGACAATGAGGATCGATTCCTATCGAGAAGCTGTAAGGAATCACTTGCTTGGGGAAAGCAAAGGAAGCGGTTGTTTTCCCGTGGGACTTTGAGGGATGGCTTGCCCACTGGAGCCGAGCTGGTCACTCTACGGACACTCCCCACAACAGGTGGACGCCTCAACGGGGAGCGAGTACCCGCGATCTACCATGGATTGCATACTTTCTTCGATGACTCGGTTGTAATAGGCCAATCGGACGCTGCCGTCATCCAATGCACCGCCAAACGATCGCTTCTCATCCAGATAAATCAGTGGAACGGGAACCTCCACGATTCGCAGGCCCAGCATGGCTGCTTGCGTCCAAAGCTGCAACGGCATCGCATAGCCGTCGACCGTAATGTCCAATTGGGCAACCGCGGACGTCCTGTAGGCTTTGAATCCACAAAACGTGTCGGTGAGATTCCAATGAAAGAGATCGTTGATGGTCTTGGTAATTTGCTTGTTGATTAAGAGCCGTTGCGCGGGAGGAACGCTATCCCCATCGTACTTCTTGAGATACCGAGATCCCGAAACAATGTCGACGTCTTGGCAAGCGGACACGAATCGCGGGATACGTTTAGGTTGGTGCTGACCATCGCAATCCAACGTGACAATGATATCGTATCCCTCGTCGATGGCATACTTAAAGGCGGTCCGCAGCGCCGCACCGTACCCTAGGTTCTTCTCGTGATGAAGCACCGCGATATCGTTGCGTCGATCTAATAACTCTCCGGTTCCATCGGTGGAGCCATCGTTCACAGCCAGGACGTCCGGCGCGTACTTCAGCACCTCGTCAAGGACCGGGTTGACGTACCCTACCTCGTTGTAAACCGGAAGTGCCGCTAACCATCGCATTGTCATTATTCATGTGCCCCGGACCGCAAGGTCACAAGCAATTAGCCTGTAATAAACGCCAGCTCGGCCGTCCTCCAAGGGACGTTTCGAGCTCTGGCATTGTAGACGGAGGCAAGTCCAGGTCAACGGTTTCCCATTTGGGCCCGCGAAAACAAAGGTTTCTGTATCGCGAAGTGACGGATAGCTAGAGTTTTAGGAGGGATGCAATCCCGCTGACCGGCCGATTCGGGAATCGGACTCCTTGGCTGGCAGTGCCTCTGCTGAGGGTCGGCAATGGGCGTTTAAGCGTCCGCGGTATCAGCGCCTGTGTCGGACGAGACATTGGGTGCAGCGTGTGTGAGCTCCCGGACGTAGCCCAGATCCCGGATGACCTCGAGTATTTCGCTGCATGTAGGAAACATACGGCCATTTTTTCGTTTGTATGCGTCCATGGCCTGCATGAATTCGACTTCGTCGCCGGAATAGTCTCGTTCGCAGGTGGTCGGGTCGATTTGACGCCTACGCTGCGTTTTGTTGCGCTTCTTTTCTTCAGCGATGACGGCTCGGACTTGCTGCTCGTTTGCATCCAAGTTGCGTCGGCTTCCTCTTCGACGATCCAATGCAACAATCTGTTCACCCGCAATTTCAGCTTTTGCCATTTGAAAACCCCGAAGTCTAAGCGAAGCGTTTTGTTTAGTCGGCAGTTCTTTCCTGCCCCTCGAATATTACGCTAGCCTTCAGGTCGGGCCGGAAGAGTTGACCCAAACAGGGGATTTTATCTGTCCTCTCGCTCACCTCGTCGGATTGCGACGGTTATAGCGGGCCACAAGGCGCGTTTTGCCACCTCCAACCACTCTCGACCTTCTACGGGGCTTGCGAAACCCAGGCAGTCTAGGCTGGCTTTTCCGTTTTTAGCGAAAGCTCTGAGGGTTCCGGGTCTAACGGTTCGATGAACCTTTTCGTGTAGTGAAAACCCGAGGGCCACAGATATGGAATGTGCCGCCCCAATGACTTGCCAAAGGAACCTGCATCCATGCCAGCGCTAGCCACCCCCCAACAAAAGCGATTGAGAGATTCCCTTGCTCGAACGCTCGCTCATTTGACACTAGGAGTCGGAATGACCACGGGTGCTGCGATGTTTGGTGGAGCTGCGATCGCTCAAAATTGCGATCGCTGTGCAGGACTGGTCTCGCCAGCCTGCGGCTGTGAGTCTCCGACCGGTGCGACAGTTGGTCCGAAACAATGCAACTGCAAGTGCATTCCCAAACCCTCGATTGGGGAAAAGCTGTTGGCGCATTTGGACAAGTTGGGAGATCGCTTGGAATCCAACGCTCGGAGCCAGCGAGCCACAGGCATGTGCCGATGTGACCAACCCTCGGCTCTTCGAACAGGAGGCGATCCGAGTTGCGGTTGTGAGGGGAAAGAGCCGAGTTGCGGCTTGGAATTCAGCTCGGCTGCAATCGCTCATGGTTCAGGCCATTCTCCTTTTGTTCCTTCGCAAGTGCCTATTGTGCAGGTGCCCATGGTGCGACCTTACTCCAACCATGCGACCCCCTTTGGACAGGGCGGGCCCATCGAGGGGACGAACAGCAGTCCTCCCATTCCAAAAGGGATGGCTTCGCCCTCGGACACGGTCCCTCCGTCATCTCCATCGACCAGTATTCCAAAGAATTCCCTGCCTGAGATCATTAAACCGGAACCGCCCGTGCAGCGAGTCCCATTCGAACAGCGCAAACCTGCACAGGAGCAGCATCGCATCCCGGCGGTAGAACCGACCGTACCGCGACAAAGCCCACCGAACACCCTCAAGCCCACGCCGATGGATCCGCCACCTGCATTGATACCTAAGTCCAATCCGCCGAAAGCAAATCCGATTCCGAATAACGACTCCAGCATGCCCGACGTTTTGGTGGATCCGTTCAAGGACGACGCGAGTTTCCGCGGGACAAAACAAAACTCGCAGGGGATCGTTTTGACCACGGGCCGTCGCAGCGCGAGCGCAGCGATCAAGAACAGTCCGATGCCATTGACGCTCTCGAAACCGTCTATCGACCGATTCAACGAGCCCGAAGCCGCTCCGACCTTCGACATGCCCGCCTCGTTGACGCCAACGCAAAAGCACTCTGCTATACCGAGCCGAGATTCCGGTCTCCAGTTTGAAGCGTCGGCTCCCGCCTTGGGAGAACAGCCCGCGGTGATCTCTTCCAGCCACGTGGTTGCGTCCAACTACGTCGAGGCCGTTCCTGTGAAAGTGACACGCAAGGTGCCTACGAACCTTGAAATCCGCGACGCTTCTCAAGGCCCTCACGTTCCAAGAACCAAAGTACCTCAAAAGCGATGAATCAAAAGCGATGATCAGCGGCCATGACGGCGCTGCTCGTTAACGCGCTTCGATAGAGCTCGAGCAAATCCGATTCCTGAACAGGTTTCGGATTGAACAATGCGGTCCATTGCTTGGCAGCAGAGCTTGCAAGCTCGCGAAGAAAAATTTCCGTTCCCTCGGCCTTTCCGATCAATTCTTTCGGCCACTGGGGCAAGCCCTCGAGCGCGATCTCCAAATTTGCATCTGTCATCCAACGGATGAAACACGAAACGATTGTCTCGGATGCAGGCGGAAGTGCCTTCTGCGATGCGTTCGCTGAAACATCGGACTGCCATGCGTCGGGCAAGAGTCTCGCGAGTTCTGCGTATCGGTCTTCGACCACCGATGCGTTGAATCGAATCACATGAGGCATCATCAGACCAACGGCTTGGCCGTGAGGAACACCCAGGGTCGCCGTCAGCGGATTGGCTAGGGCGTGCGCGGCACCCAGCATCGAGGCTTCAATAGCCATCCCCGCGAAGCAGGCACCGAGTTGCATGCAGCCTCGCGCTTCGATGTCCTCTCCCGAAACGAGCAACGCCGAAAAGCCTCGGGAAAGTAGTTGCCAGGCTTCTCGCGAATAGCATTCAGAAATAGGCGTGCGTTTATTGCAAACAAACGTTTCCAAAGCATGGGTCAAGGCGTCGACCCCAGTGAGAGCTGTCACGGACGCCGGTTGGGTCAAGGTCAACATAGGATCAAGGAGGGCGATTCGACACGCTGCTCTCGGATCACCGCATGCCATTTTTACATGCGTTTCTGCGTTGCTAATCAGTGCAAACGATTGCGTCTCGCTCCCTGTTCCCGCAGTCGTTGGTACGGCGATCATAGGCAGCATATCCTTGGTCGCTTTGCCAACCCCCCAGTAATCTTGCATGCTTCCACCGCAGGAATAAACGAAGTTGATCCCTTTGGCGCAGTCCATGCTGGATCCTCCGCCCAGTCCGACCAGCAGGTCTGGCTGAAACTCCCGTGCGGCGTTTACCCCCGCTTCGACGTGCAGGTTGGTTGGATTCTCAGCCAGTTGGTGAAAACCCATGACCTCGATTCCGGCTTGCTGCAGGCTGGCTTTGCCAATATCGAATAAGCCTGCCCGGACTACCCCTTGATCGCTGATAACCATGGCGCGCGTGCATTTGAGTTCGCTTGCGCATTGCCCCAATTTTGAAACAACTCCCGAGCCAAAGATGATTCGCGGTCGAAGTTGGTAGTCAAATTCCTGCATGGATTCCTGAGTTTTTTCATTGAGGCGAGCGGCGCGTGTTAGCCCATGGCACTAGTGTCCGGCCTGTGGGTTATCCCTCTCCTAGGCTGGACGCCTGTGCCATCCCCGCCGGCTACGTAGTATAGGCAATCGGATAGGTGGAACGCAAATGATGCAAACCCCAACACCGCCAGCAGCAATCTTCCTCTATTCGGAACAGATTACCAAGTCTGGTGATGCGGATTGTATTAGTCGCAGCGGACGCCGCTTATCGCATTAATTTTTGCTGGATCTCCCTCCGATAACTTCTTGAGAATAGTGGCCATGGATGGACCGTCGAAATTCATTTGACAGAGAGGCAGGATGCCTCAACTTCTATCCGTGGTGCACCCAAAAATAAATGGCCCGTTTGTGTTTAGGCCGTTTCAACGCTATCGCGTTCCACCCTTGTTCAGGATAGGAGTTCCAGAACCATGAAAATGAGCAAATTCGCGCTATCTGCAATGATTGCAGGCGCTTGCTGTGCGGGAACGGCCTTCGGTCAAACTAACCGAACTGCTCCCCGATATTACCCAGCGTCCTATTACAGCTACTACCAAGACGGAGCAGCGGCAGCACCAGCAGCCTCGGCTCCGGCAGCAGCAAGCGTCGCAAAGTCGACTGCGTGCTGCGACAAGACCCCGGCCTGCGACGTTGCTGACCTGTGCAACGGCAAAGGAAGCAGTTGCGACAGCCTTGGAAACTGTGGCTGCGGTGACGGGTCGTGCGATGGTGGTTGCGGCGGTGGATGTGGGTCCGGTGGAAAGCGCGGTCTCGGCCTCTTGGGCGGCGGCTGTTGCGATCTAGGGGATCCATGGAAATTGGCACCTAATGGGATTGCCGGAATTACCGTTGGCGGTTGGACCAGCGTAGGCTACCACTCCGCTCGCAATCCATTGAGCTTCAATACCTACGATCGCGTTCAGTTGGGACAACAGTACTTCTTCGCAGAAAAAGTTGCTGATGGAAGCGAAGGCCTTGGCTTCGGTGGACGAATCGACTACATCT
The DNA here is from genome assembly GCA_031412875.1 of Pirellula sp. Taxonomy (GTDB): domain Bacteria; phylum Planctomycetota; class Planctomycetia; order Pirellulales; family Pirellulaceae; genus JBKCUI01. The sequence continues at coordinate 16,206 of JANODW010000226.1, forward strand.
ACGGTACCGATGGTCCCGATACTCAAGCATTCGGCATCGCCAACAACCATTGGGACAATGGGTGGGACAACGGTGGCCAATACGGCCATGCTCTGCCACAAGTCTACGGTGAAGTAGCGATGGGTGATTTGAGCGTCAAACTCGGACACTTCTACACCATCGTCGGAAACGAAGTCGTTCAATCGACCGGCAATTTCTTCTACAGCCGTCAGTTTACGTTCTACAACGCGGAACCGTTCACTCACACCGGTGCTCTGACCACCTACAACGTGGATGCAGACACTCAGTTGTACAATGGCTACGTTATGGGTTGGGATAGCGGCTTCGAAGACAACGGCGATGCTTACATCGGTGGTTTCAAGAGGAAGATCAACGACACCTTTACGTTCCTGTACACGACCGTCCAAGGACGATTTGGTTCGAACAACGCTTCGGATGAACGAGGTAGTGTTCACAACTTTGTCCTGACCACGACGCTCAGCGAAAAGTTGACCCACATCTCGCAAACCGACGTCCTTTACACCCGCAACGGTGCAGGCGGAGTTCATCGCAACACCTTCGGTAACATCAATTACCTGATCTACAAGGTAAATGACTGCGTTTCCCTCGGTCAACGCTTTG
>JANODW010000227.1:0-5995 GCA_031412875.1 Pirellula sp.
TGAAGCCGTTCGAGAAGAGGGGAATCCTCTTTGTTGAGCACCAGCGGAATCAAGCCATGCTTTTCGGCGTCGGCCAAATCTTCGATCCGATCGGCTGCAACCAAGATTCGCTTGATCTCTGCCGGCACCAGCTCGCGTAACCGCTCCCAATCGGTCGCGCTATCCAAAAGGACGAGCACCGCGTCCGCTTTGACGGAACATGCTAGTTTCCCAGCAGATTCAATGACACTGGCCAACTCTCGCGTGAACTTCTGAACAGTCATCTTGCAGGAGATCCACGACGAATAAGGCGGTTTTGAACGATTGGCAACACGATTTAGTTCAGTCAGAGTGTAATTTCCCTGCGATTTTTCATCAATCGGGGGGCCCAAGATCTGTTTTGATGTTGCGAGTCTCCGCGGTAAAGCTATACTCCGTTCCCCCCTGAGCGAAAACTCGCGGGCGAAAAGTTATAACTTTCAGGTTCGATTCGTTGGTGGTTTAAGGCAGATCATGTCCAAGTCTTGCGAAGTTTGTCAAAAAGTTGCATCCGTCGGGAATCAAGTTGAGATCCGTGGTAAAGCAAAGTACTTGGGCGGTGTAGGCACCAAGGTTACTGGTATCACCAAGCGTCGGTTCACTCCAAACTTGCAGAATTGCAAGGTTTCTCTCCCCAACGGCGAAGTCAGAACGATCCGTGTCTGCACGCAATGCATTCGCAGCGGCCGCATTCGGAAAGCAGTTCGTGCCAAGCCATTCGCTCTGCCAAAGTAATTCAACCGAGGTCCGTCGATGGCTTTAGCTGCCGATGATGTGATTCGAATTGGAAACCTTGCCCGGCTTTCCCTCGCTCCCGCCGAAGTGCTGGAGCTAACGGAAAAGCTCGGCAAAATCGTTGATCTGGTCGAGCAGTTGGCCGAGGTCGATACCGAAAACGTAGAACCTATGGTTCATGCGTTTGAACTCCAAAATGTACTTGCTCCCGACCTATGCTTGCCGTCCCTCTCGCGGGATCAAGCCCTTCAAAACGCCCCATCCTCCGATTCGGAGTGCTTTCGAGTCCCAGCGGTACTCGGGTGAGCAACGTGTGGACGATCAGGTCTTTTCGGAACACTGATACTCCCGCCCTGGTCAAGCTTTGGCATGATCACCACACAGCCTTCCATTCCAAAAGCGAATGCTCGATCAGCGTCTGGGATCAATGCATTCTCAGCAAACCCTTTTTCAAAAGCAATGGTTTGGTTCTCGCCGTTGACCATCGTAACCAAGCCATTGGATTTATCCATTTTGGCTTTGCAAGCAACAGCGATGGAAGCGACGAAAGCGATTCGCAGGCGATCATCCATAAAGTCTGCGTGACGGAAAATGACGACGAAGACTCCATCGCCAACGATTTGATCGCGCATGCTTTGTCGACCATGCAGCAACAACATGCGACCAACTTCACAGCGCTGGGCTCCACCGAACTCAATGCGTTTTATCTGGGCGTTGGCGAAGGCGACAATTTGATGGGGGTCGTTGCCAAAGACTTCCGAACACAGCGATGGTTAGTCCAGGCTGGCTTTGCGCCAAGCCGTCCTACGGAGTGCTGGGAACTGGATTTGTCTTCGTTTCGGCCCCCCATGGACCGCACGCAAATATCCATCCGACGCACCTGCACCGTGGGACGCTTGCTCGACGAAGATACCCACGAGTGGTGGCTCAGCTCGGTCCTAGGGCACTGCGAACAAATTCGCTTTAACCTCGTCCTGCGCAATCCTCCCAAAGTCGAGAGCGAAATCATGTTCTGGTTCCCGGACCCCACTATCTTGGGAGTCGATTCAAGCGTCGTACGGCTCTGGTTGCCAATCGTACCCGATGCAGAGGATGCCAGAGAACGGTTTGTTTATCTGATTGCCGAATCGCTGAGGCAATTGCAACAGGAAAGGCGTCGGATGGTGCGAACCTTTGCGTCCGCCGACCAGCAACAGTCCGTCACGATGCTGCAACGATTAGGGTTTCGGTCAACGGAGCATGGATTGGTCTACGCAAAGTCGACAATGGAATAGCAAGACCACCCGCTATCCAAAGCGTTCTGCTTGGGTCGGCCGGACTGTATTAGCGGGATCCACCGTCCGAAGCTTCATCCACTGCAGCGCGACAAGCATCAAATAAATCGGATTCAAATAAACATACCGTTTCCACAGTCGCCTCGGTTCGGACGCAAATCGAAACAACCATTCCAAACCGCTATTCTGCATCCATAACGGGGCCTGCGGCAGCGTGCCGGCATGGAACGGAAATGCCGCTCCGACCGCGAACACGGGCATGCCCAACTCGCCCCCCAATTCGTAGGCCCAAGTTTCCTGCCGTGGGCAGCCGAGCCCGACAAAGGTTATCTTCGCCCCGCTGGTCTTGATGCGCTGCACTAACTCGATCGCTTCCTGCTCATTGAGTTTTCGAAACTGCGATGGCTCGAATCCCGCGATGAGGATTCCAGGAAACTTCGAACGAAGATTTTCAATGAGCTTGTGGAGCGTCTCGCTATGCGTGCCAAAAAAGTAGAGCGGCAGGTGCTCTTGCGATGCGGCTTCACAAACCTTCAACATTAAATTAGGACCATAAACACGGTCGGGCAATCCAGTCTTATGAAGCAAATTGACACTCCATTTCACCGGCATCCCATCCGGCACCACCAAATCCAGACTGTTTAGCCGATGACGATGCTTCGAATCCATTACCCCCGTCATCACTCCATGGACTGCCAAAGCCGTTACCGTCAACCTCTGAGACTTTTTTGCCGCCTCGACAAAACGTTGGACAGCCGCCTCGTAGTCGACAGCGTCAATGTGCACTCCGAGCAAATTCTTTTTTCCAAGATCAATCATGAAGTTTGGCTGGGCACAAGGACCACAACGGGCAAAGCGGTTCGGAGCGTAACGTCGATCGGGCAACCTAAGTGTAATCGCAGAATACGAACCCGTGGAACCACACCCTTAATTACGCGGATTACCACATTGAACGCACATGATTTATCCACTGCACTGCCGTATGAGGTACATCTTTGGCCTCAAATTCGAAGCGGCTCATGATCCCCTCATCTTTGTAAGCCAAAAAAAATAGTCCGGCGAGCAGAGCGTAACTGAATACATTGGCGACACGGTTGGCGCTCCAGAACTTGAGGGCCGTACCAAAACTATGCTTAAAAGTGTATCGTCCCCGTCGATATTCGACGGACCAAATTTCGTCGAGCAAGATATGCGACATGAAACCAACGAAGATTGCAACGGTCTTAAATAATCGCAAATTCATGTTTTCACAGGAGCATACGACGAACGCAAAAAGGGCAGCCGATAGCCCTGCAGGCACACTATGCCACATCCCGCGATGGACGGTGTAACGCCTGAAAACTTCAGCCAACGCAAATCGTAAAAAAAAGTAAACTCCGATAGTGATCAGCAGCATCGTTTCATGATTGCATCCGATTCGCTGCAATCGATCGACCATCAGCATCGGAACAAACGCGGACGCGAATGCCACCGCTTCCCGCAGTGGGATCCCCGAATCGCTATCCAAATCTGGCAGCATCCCGCTCACGCTGCATAGCGCCCCACCGATTAGGCAGCTTTCCCATGGTAGCCCCGACTGGAAGCCAGCCATTCCATAGAACGCACCCGCGACAGAACTCACGCAAATGTGTGTTTTGAAATCAGCCATGATGGAAACGCTGGTGAAGGAAAAAAGAGCAGGGCAGGGCAGGGGGGCCACAATGGTCTTTTAGCGTTTTGGTTGGGCTGAAGTCTAGTCCAGCAGCGCAAGGCAGGGCAGGGCAGGGGGGCTATTTTGCTCTTCGCACTTCAGGTTCCCAATCGCTATAGTCGATACACACGAAAAAGTCTGCCAGCGCAGCGGGCTTTGGATCCGAAAACAACCTGGGGATAGCTAGCAATGCAGGCATATGATTTGATCATGTTGATCGTATTGGCATCGACGACCATTTTTGGTGCGATCAAGGGGTTTGCGTGGCAGCTTGCTTCGTTAGCGTCGATAGTTGCTAGCTATTTTGTCGCTTATTTATTTCGCAATGACGTTGCCAAGATGATCAATGCGCAGCCTCCGTGGAATTTATTTCTGGCGATGTTGCTTTTGTATTTCGGGTCGAGTTTGATCATTTGGATGCTTTTCCGTTTGGTGAGCACATCGATCGACAAGGTGAAGTTGAAGGATTTCGATCGGCAGTTGGGTGCTGGGTTTGGTTTGTTGAAAGGCGTTGCGCTTTGTTTGCTGATCACTATGTTTGCGATGACGCTTCTCGGTTCATCGCAGCAGCAGCGCATTGCCAATTCGAGAAGTGGTCTTTATATCAGCAAGATTTTGGCGAACACCGGCGGGATATTGCCCAATGAAATTAAACAGATCGTTGGACCGTACATAGACAATGTCGAGCGACGATTGCAGCAGAATCAAAATGGCTTGGCTCCACAACCGGGGGAAGGTTTGATGGATGGGCTGGGTCAGATGGTTCAGCAAAGGGTGAATCAATTTGGCAACGACATCAACAATGGCCAGATGCAACTCCCGACGAATTTGTTGCCGGGGCAGGGGAGTGGGCAGCAGAATTCAGGCAACGGTGGATTCTTTGGGGCAGGGCAGGGGGGGCAGAACCAGCAACCGGCTAACCTCTGGCCCAATCAAAACAATTTCTCCCAGCCACCCAATGGTTTTCCAGTCTCGCAGCAGCAGCCGTACCAACAGCCTGTCCTACAGCCTTCGCAGTACAACAATACGCAGAACGGCTTTCCATCCGGTTTCAATAACAATCCGGTATTACCTCGATAAGGGCAAGAGTTGCTCGCGGCGAGAGAGACTCACTTGTTCGCTGCAAAAATTTGTTTTCCGACTACGATATTCAGCATGAATTCTGCCACCACTTGCTCTGCATCCTTGATATTGCTTCGATTTACCGGTGAGGACCGACCAGGATTGACCGCTTCTCTTTCAGAGCGGTTGGCCAAGTTTGGTTGTTCGATCATCGATGTGAACCAAGCGGTCATACACCAGTCGCTTCTCTTGGGGATCCTGGTCCAGATCCCGTCCGGCGAGGATGCGGATCGCATCATTCACGAGCTGCAGGAATGCGGCGCTTTGCTGGGACTGAAGTGCAATCCGAAGCGTATTGCAGATCACGATTACGACGCTTGGGTGAACCGGCAAGGCAAATCACGATTCATCTTGACCATGCTTTCTCGTTCCATCACCGCGATTCAATTTCATGCCGTCAGCGCGATGTTGGCGGAGCAAGGGTTAAACATCGATGTGATCACACGTTTGTCGGGGCGTCCGCCTCGGCTTGCGCCGGATACGTTGACGCGCGCGTGTGTCGAATTCTCGCTTCGAGGGGAACCGCGAGATTCTTCCGAGTTGAAGGCGAGCTTGCTCGATCTTTCCAGCCGGCTCAATTTGGACTTGGCTTGGCAACGCGACGACGCGTTTCGTCGCAGTCGCCGCGTGGTCGCTTTGGATATGGATTCGACTCTATTGCAAGCCGAAGTGATTGACGAGTTGGCCAAAGAAGCTGGCGTGGGCGAAGAGGTCAGCGCGATTACAGAGGCGGCCATGCGTGGCGAATTGGACTTCGACGAATCGCTGCGCAAGCGGGTTCAATCGCTGGCTGGATTGCCTGAAAGTGTACTGCCGAAGATTGCCGAACGTTTGGTGCTCACCGAGGGGGCCGAACGATTGCTCACCACACTTCGCCGCTTCGGATACCGTACGGCCATTCTCTCGGGCGGGTTTACTTATTTTGGAAACTACCTTCAACAGCGGCTGGCTATCGATCACGTCTATGCGAATGAACTGGAGATCGTCGACGGTAAGTTAACCGGCCGAGTCATCGGCCCCATCGTCAATGCGCAGCGCAAAGCTGCCTTGTTAGATCAACTTGCTGCAGAAGAGGGAGTTGATCGCAAGCAATGCATAGCGATTGGTGATGGAGCCAACGACTTGCCAATGTTGGCCCGAGCCGGCTTGGGGATTG
>JANODW010000228.1:0-2630 GCA_031412875.1 Pirellula sp.
CATACCGGGGAGCAACGAGGACGCCACGAACGAAGACTTGCCCGACGATCCAAAGCCAAAGCGCAAGCGGTCCACCCAGCAAGAACTCTCATTAGAGGACGACCAAAACGGGATCACAGGCGTTTCGCTTCGCGATGCTGCGCAAGTCCGCTACCTCAACTATTCTTTGTCCGTCATCACCAGCCGAGCCTTGCCCGACGTCCGCGACGGCTTGAAGCCGGTCCAGCGACGCATCATGTATACGATGGACCAGCAGGGGCTGGACTTTACCAGCAAGCATCGCAAGTGCGCCAAGGTGGTCGGGGACGTGATGGGTAACTATCACCCGCACGGCGACTCCTCTATCTACGACGCGCTGGTACGGATGGCGCAGTCCTTCTCCTTGCGAATGCCACTGGTCGACGGGAGCGGCAACTTCGGTTCGATCGATGGCGACAACGCGGCGGCCATGCGATACACCGAATGCCGTTTGTCGGCCGTTGCCACCGAAGTCCTCACCGATCTCAGCAGCGGTACAGTCCACTTCAAGGCGAACTACGACGGTACGCGTCAAGAACCCGTTGTCTTACCTAGCCGAGTGCCCAACCTGTTGGTCAATGGAGCTACGGGCATCGCCGTGGGCATGGCGACCAATATACCTCCACACAATCTGGGAGAAGTATGTCGGGCTCTGCTGAAATTGCTCGCGGACCCTGAAATCAAAGACTACCAACTGGTTGCCAACGACGCCGTCACCGGCCCCGATTTCCCAACCGGCGGACAGTTGATCAACTCCCGAGACGAATTGCGAGAACTCTATCGAACGGGACAGGGGACACTCAAAATCCGGGGCACGACCGTCTCCGGGGGCGACTCGAAAAACGGCAAACTCCTGCACATTACTTCCATCCCATACGGGGTCAACAAGTCCGTCCTGGTAGAGCGGATCGCAGATATTGTCATCGGCGGCAAGATGCCGTTGCTCGAAGATGTTCGCGATCTCTCGACCGAAGACATTCGGATCGATTTGCAACTGCGCAAAGACGCGGACGAAGCCAAGGTGCTGGCGTATCTCTACAAACACACTCCGCTGCAAACCAACTTTGCAGTCAATATGACCTGCCTGATCCCGACGGAGAATCCCGAAGTTGGGGCACCCAGTCGGCTCGGGCTCAAAGAGATCCTTTGGTTCTTTCTCAAGTTCCGATTGGAAATCGTTACGCGACGGCTGGAACATGAGTTGGCTGCATTGCTGCGACGCATTCACTTGCTCGAAGGCTTTGTGCTGATCTACGATGCGTTGGATGAGATCATTCGCATCATCCGCAAATCGGATGGCAAGTCGGACGCAGCCGAAAAGATCATGCTGCGATTCCCTGCCGACAAAGGAGGCTTGGATGCTGAGCAGACCGATGCCATCCTCGAGTTAAAGCTGTATCGCTTGGCTCGATTGGAAATCAATTTGATCCAGGAAGAACTCAGAGCCAAGCAAAAGCGAGCTCGCGAGATTCAGAAACTGCTTAAGGAAAGCACGGACGACACGAACCAGTCGGGGCGTTGGAAGATCGTTCGAGAAGAGATTGAAGCGATCATTGGGAAGTATGCGAAAACAAAAGAAGGGGCGCGCCGGACCGAGATCATCACCATCGAGGAGGAGCCCGAGTTCGACGAAAAAGATTTCATCATCGATGAAGACTGCCACGTGATGGTAACGACCGAAGGTTGGGTCAAGCGGCAAAAGCAAATTGCGGACCCAGGCAAAAGCCGACTGCGCGAAGGAGATACGGTGCTGGCAGTCGTGGCCGGTTCCACACGCGCCACCATCGCTTTCTTCTCGTCGTTTGGCGTCTGCTATACATCGCGATTGATCGATATTCCGGCATCGACTGGCTATGGCGAACCGGTTCAGAAGCTGTTCAAGATGAAGGACGGGGAACGGATTGTTTCCGTCATGTCCTTGGACCCTCGCGTCATCGGCAATATCAAGGAAAACCCGAAGAAGCCCAATGACAGTCCCGAGGTCCATGGCTTTGCGGCGACGAGCAATGGCTATGCGATGCGATTTGGACTCGATCAGTTTGTTGAACCCTCCACACGCAGCGGGCGCAAGTTCGCGCGGGTGGCACCGGAACACGAAGTCATCGGAGTTGCGGCCGTGCATGGAACCGAGACCATTCTCGCCATCACGGCGGACTGCCGTGCGATGGTTTGTCCTGCGGTGGAAATCAACTACCTCTCCGGAGCTGGCAAAGGAGTCACGCTGATCAAGATTGCCAAGACGGACAAAGTCCTCGGTTTCAAAGCCTCGGCTGCCGACCGCGATTTGCTGGTCGTCGAAACCAATCGCGGCGCGCAGAAGACCATTTCGACCGCAAAGTATCGGGTCACCGCCCGAGGTGGTCGCGGATTGGAAATTCAAAAGAACGGGAAAATTTCGGCCATCATCAGCGATCCCATCAAAGCACCTGACCCCCTCGAGCCCGCATAGACCCATCGAACTATGAGCACTGCATCCACATCCTATAACGCCTCGGACATCGTCTCGCTCGAAGGGCTGGAGCCCGTTCGCAAACGGCCGGGCATGTACATCGGAAGCGTTGGCACGACCGGTCTTCATCACTTGGTCTGGGAAATCCTAGACAACTCCGTCG
>JANODW010000229.1:0-5199 GCA_031412875.1 Pirellula sp.
TTGGTCTCGCTGACAGAAACACTGATAAGATCCTGCGCTTGCCCGTGCAGTCCATGCTCGGGGCCAAAGATTGCAACCAGTTCCACTCCGTCTGCATTAGCAAACAAATCCACCGCGCTGCGAAGATGCGAGTCGACCGCCGCCGCGTGTGTGACCAATCCAACTCGCTTGCCCCGAAGCGAGCCAAACTCCTCCGCCACTAAAACATCGAGTCCTGTCTGTACTCCCACCATTGGCAAGCATCCTTGGAAACCGAAACGATTCACCCGCTAAGGCGAGGCGACAAACGGAAACATACCAACCGTAGGATGGGACCATTGTCCCGAAGCAACAAACGGACGGGACAATGGTCCCATCCTACGGTAGTATCGATCGTGCCGCTCTGCTAAATGCGATCTGTGCAATAAGTTGTATGGCCACAACGGAGTATTGTAGCAAGCGGACCCAATCTAGCCGCCCCCTCCCGCTCGCAACGACAAATTCTTGGATGGAACCAAAAAAACCTGACCGTCCTATTTACTTTTCGGACCACCACTGTACTATGTACCCAGTACACCAGAACTGCGGCAAGAGACCAGGAGTTGCTTGTTATGTTTTTTTCGATCAACGAGAGCAATGGCATTGCGATCTACGAACAAATCGTTCGCCAGATCACCTTCGCCATCGCGGAGGAGACGTTCAAGGTTGGGCAAATGCTGCCCAGCGTCCGAGCCTTGAGCGTTCAATTGGCGATCAATCCGAACACGGTCGCTCGGGCGTATCAAGAGCTGCAAACGGACGGAGTGCTGGAGACGCTGCGGGGGCGCGGTCTGGTTGTCTGTGCGGGCGCTATCAAGCGATGCAAAGAAATCCGTCGGTCGGTCATTGCGGAGAGTCTCAAGGAGGCCCTCACACAGGCCTTGCATGGCGGTCTTGAAGCAGACGAGATTCGGGAGATTGTTCACAAACAATTGAACAAGCTCGATGGCCATGTGGTGACGGTTAGCTCGTCAGGAAATGACCAACCGTAGACGAGGGACGGCACCGTTAAAAACGATGGCTGCCTTCCTAACCAAAGCCAAAGGGTGTGGGCGGGGTGACTGCGATCGAGCGCAGTCGACAGGACGGATGCGGGAGAGTCCTGCTCCTGTACGAGCCGATGAAGTATTAGAAATCCATCAAGTCAATCCGAAATGAGGTGAGGCGATGTCCAATAGTATCGAGAGTATTTCGACGCGTGGTTTGGAGATGACGTTTCCTGGTTGCGATGCGCTTCGAGGAATCGATTTGAACGTCCCGACAGGTTCCGTATTCGCGCTGCTTGGTGAGAATGGGGCTGGCAAGACAACACTCATTCGCATCTTGACCGGATTCCAATGCCCGACCGCAGGGGAATGCACCGTCTGTGGATTCGATCCGACCAAAAATCCACTCGAGATTCGTCGACGAATCGGCTATGTGTCGGACCAACCCGCTCTCTACGATTGGATGAGGGTGGATGAAATCGGTTGGTTTGCAGCGTCGTTTTATCCGCAAGGTTTTTTGGATCGCTATGGCGAATCGATCGGCCACTTTGAAGTTCCTCGCAATCGCAAAATCAAACACTTGAGCAAGGGCCAGCGTGCTAAAGTCGCGTTGGCGCTGGCTTTGGCTCACGACCCGGAATTGCTGATTCTAGATGAGCCGACCTCGGGGTTGGATCCGCACGTGCGACGGGAGTTCATGGAAAGCATGGTCGATCGGGCTGTTACCGGTCGAACAGTGCTCATCTCAAGCCATCAGATTTCCGAAGTGGAGCGGGTGGCGGATAGGGTCGCGATACTTCATCAAGGGAAAGTGCGATTGATGGACTCGATGATTCATCTCAAGGATTCGATTTCCGAAGTCACGATCAGCTTAGAGGATCCCTTGATCGTATTGCCGAGTTTGGATGGTACGGTCGAGGTTCTAAGCGAGCAATCGTCCGGTAGGCAGCGGCGGATGGTCGTGCGCGGCTTTGATCAAACCTCCAAAGAACTGCTGGAAGCGAGGCCAGGGGTGCTAAGCATTCGAAGCCGTCCGGCATCGTTGGAGGAGGTATTCATTGCATGCACGCGTGGAACCGTTCCGGCCTCAAGCGAAGACGATCGATTCAGCAAGGGATATGTTGGATCCGCAGGACTGCATTCCAGCGCGATAGGAGAGCACCATGGATCGTAAGTTGGTTCCGAGTCGGAATTACCCATCGATAAATCCATCAGATAAGCCATCCGTTACCGATCAATTGCTGCCGTATCCAACAGCGCGACACCGGACTGCTCGCGCCGTTCCGCTACAGCTTTACTGGAAAGAGGCTCGTCAGCTCTTGCCTTTGATCGCCATGTTGGCTGCGATTGCTTTTCTGCTGCAAGGCCTCCTCTTCCTTGGACGCCCAGGAAGCGCCGGTCCGAATTTGCCCGTCTATTTTTTCCTTGGACTTCCTGGATTGTTTGCCGCAGGTGTTGGAGCGCTCCTGGTTGGTCATGAAAAGGAGAATCGCACATTGTATTGGATGGCCTCGTTGCCTATTTCAGCAAGGGACATCATACAAGTCAAATTTTTGGCCGGTCTGGTAGGGCTTTTTGCGGTTTGGGCCATTAGTTTTATGCTCGTGCTGTTTGCCGGTGGGCTGTCCAACGAGTTTGGCCCGATCTCGGTTACCCAAATCGATTTGCCGCACGGAATTCTCTACTCGTTTTTCCTCTTGGTGTTGGGCTTCGCTACGGCGTGGAATTTCCGATCTACCTTTGTAGGTTTATTGGTTTTAGTTGGAATCGCTTGCGGCTATACGTTGTTCACCAATTTGCTTTCGACGTATCCCCCCGTCCATACGCTTGCGCTCCTCTTCGCCAGCACCCTATCTTTGTTGGCGGGATGGCTCGGGGCTCACCGAGCGCTCGAGGCAAGCCATGCCTCGTCGCTTTCAAAACGAGTCACGCAGCAGAGTGCATTGGTTAGGCATTCGATTGTTGACCAATGCGAGCCGTTGACTCCATGGTCCGCTCTGATCTGGCAGTTCAGCAACCAGAATCGCGCAATGCTCTTGGGGATTGTGGCAATGCTTTTTGTTGCGATTGCAGTTTTCGTTTTTCGGGCGATTGATTTAAGTGTTTCTCAAGGTCCATCCACTTGGATGAACGGCCTCCATCAAATCCCTTTTACAAGCATTATCGTAGCGATCTTGGCGAGTAGTTGGTTAGGGGTCGTTGCATTTCAAGGAGACAACCTTCATCAACGCATTCGTTTTTTGGCGGATCGCGGCGTCGCCCCGAAAACGGTTTGGCTATCAAGGCAGATCGTGCCATTGACCATTCTAGGTTTTTTTGCGATCGCTCTCAGTTTGACGACGGCAGCATTGAATTGGAAAAGCGGACAAGTACTTTCTGTACCCGCTGTTCTTATGGTGATCACAGCGACTGGTTGCATAGGGACAATTTATTCTGTGTCGCAATGGATGAGTCAAATCGTTCGCAGTCCGATCATTGCCGCCATCCTAGGTCCAGTTGTCGGGTTGTTGCCGTTCGCGTTCGGAAGCTATGCTTTGGAAGTTATCGAAGCGCCGATTGGGTTGCTCGCGATGGTAACGGTCATTCCCCTTGTCGCCACGTACCGAATGACTCAACATTGGATGGATGGGAAATCCGGAAAGGCATTTTGGACAGAACATGCGACTTGGTTAGGGCTCGCTGTTTTGATTCCCTCGATACCCTTCTTGTTTGTTTTTGCCACTTATCCGTCGATGCCCGCGAACGAGCGTCTGCGATTTCAAAATGAGATAGCAAGATTGCGCAGAGCAAGTCTTACCGATCCGGTTGAAATTACATTGCTCGCTCCCCACTCCAAAGAAACTGCCGAGTCGCTTGGTTCGATGCCCGAAAACGCAGATGCCGGTGGCATGTCGGCCGGTGGCATGTCGGCCGGTGGAATGTCGGGCGGTGAACCTTCCAGTGAGAACATCGGAGCAAGCGAAGGAGGAGACAGCATTGAGTTAGAATTGACGCAATTGCCGCCAACGGCGACGCTCGCAGAGGAAAGGGCGCTGCAAGGGAACCACATCGAGAAACAGCTATCGCGGCTCAGCAATACCGCCCCAATTAGCACCTCTTACTGGGTAGTCAAACGTCTGATGGGAGATGCGATGCTAGCCCGAGGCCAAATGCAAGATGAAGGGCGGACGGAGGAGCTGCTCACTCAGTATCGGCGAAATATCCGCAATATTGTGCGTATCGTTCGAGGGGTCCGATTGGTGATGGATCTGAAATCCCAGCAGGTGGCCGACCAGTACGAAGCATGGCTGGTCGATGAGATCAAGAGGGATGGCGCACGAGAACTCTTTGAAGAAGAAAATTGGCTAGCAGTCACCTCGCATTTAAGCGACAAAGCAGAACGTAGGAAGTCGCGATTTCAGGCTCTTTGCATGGATTTATCGCGGTCCGGAACAGCGCATCGAGGGGGGACCGGACATGTTCTCTTTCTTGGCAAGTACCAACTATTTACCTCCAGTTCAGGTACGCGATTGATGTCCGAACGACGCGTAACGATGGCGGTTTGGCATTTGAAAAAACTGCTGTTTGCGAGCGACGATCCTGAATTCGAACAGTGGTTGAGAGAAGTTGCGAAAGACTGGCCACCTTTTGGATCCCAATTCCAGCAAACGGCGACTCCATTCTCCGCGAATCAAGGGCTTGCAGTACCGCATGCATTGTGGAATGGCGAATGGGAGAAACAAGCGGATGCACTGAAGTAGTTACTGCATAGACAATCGCATAGGGCGTGGACTTTGGTGGCATTGCAACGCAGCGATGTGGTGGATTTAGGATTCTCTCTTTTTACGTGAGAAGCGATATGGCGCGTTACTTGAAATGGTTTGGACTCGTTTGCCTGCTACCTTTGGTTGGGCTCGCTATTCTCTTGATTTGGACGGGTTATGGCGAATTGGTCGCGTCCACAGAATTGGCAAAAAAAATCGACGGGATGAGGCAAGACGGAGTGCCATTCGATAACGACTCATTGAGTCTTTACTACGCAACGCATACGCGCAAAGAGGGGACGGATGCCTGGACGGAAGCGCTTGGCCTCGTCCAAGCTTGCCAAAACATCACCGATACAAATCTTTTCCCAAAGGTAGGAAACGGAGTGCTACCGTTTGATCTGCGGCCGGGCATGGAATGGCCCATCGAACCTCGCGTGGCCGAGTACTTG